>JADFMD010000147.1 GCA_022564055.1 Gemmatimonadota bacterium | reverse complement strand
CAAACGCGTCGGCGTAGGACAGGGGAAAGCGGGCCTTGACCCTCGCCGCATCGATGACCTCGGCGTAGCCGTTCGAAACGATCTCCAGTGGAAGCGTTTCGAGGTAACGGAGGACGCGCTCCGCCTCGCTGAGGGACCGGTGCTTGGCTACGATGTAAAAGACCTCTCCGACGTTGATCTCGTTCACCAGCAGGAGATCTTCGTCCCGGGCGCCCGCCCTCAGGAGGTCGGCGACGACCTGCGCACCCGGCTCGTCATTCAGAAGAGCCAGGATCGCGTAGGAGTCGAGCAGACTTCTCTGTTTCTCGGGCATGCTCGGCACGGCGCTCCTCGGTCAGGGCTGTAGTCAGAGACGGGCCGTCCTTCAGGAGCCCGCGCACGGCAGCGACGGGATCTTCGGCAACGGGCTCGATCAGCACCTTCCTCCCCCCCGCATGGCTGACCAGCACGAGATCCCCGGGACTTAGCCCGATGATCTCGCGGAGCTGTGCGGGAACGACCACCTGGCCCTTGGGGGAGGTTTTGACGATCGGCATGGGGATATTGTCTTGGTTTAACTCTGTTGTAATTAGTACAACTTTCATGGTTAAGTTAAACAGTTACGTATGCGGGTGCAACGGTGGATCTCTGACGTTATGCGATCCAGGTGAACTCCCTGGCGGTGCGGTTTTTTTGCTGGAGTCGCTCCTCTTCGAGGTGGTGCCGCTGGATCCACTCACCTTCGTAGGCGTACCGGTTCTATTCCTAGCCATGGCGGTGGGGGTGGCGCTCACCTCAGCGCAACATGCTATCCGGCGGAGGCGCTGAAGGCGGAGTAGGGGCCAAAGAGCCCCTTTCGATTTCCGCGGAAACTGAGATCGAGGACGACGGGTGGGTGGACCGCTCTTGAACGGACGGCTCCTCGACTGACCGCTCCTCGACCGACCGCTCGCCGACAGCCGGCTCGTCGGACGGATCGACCGCCTCTCTGGCCGCAGCCTCGATGGCCCAAGGGATATCCCAGTCCTTTTTCCACCTCGGCGCTCCACTCAAGAAGTTGGGCGTGACGCCCCGTTCGCGGTTCCGACGCACCAGCGCCTCGACCGGATCCGCTGGCAGCTCGGGCATCGGTGGTGCCTCGAACAGTGCGTTCCCCTTCGGTGTGAAGAACACGATCTGCCCGCTCCGGTCGCTACAGACCCGGTAGCCACCCTCGTGCACCGCTCGGTGATGCCGGCGACACAAGAGACAGGCGTTCCTCAGGCTCGTCTCGCCGCCGTCCGCCCAGTGCACGATGTGGTGGGCGTCTGTGAAGCGGAGCCCACACCCTGGGAAGCGGCAGCCGCGGTCCCTGACGTCGAGCGCACGGCGGAGCGCCGGAGGGATCGTGCGAGTCTTGCGACCCACGTCGAGAACGGAGCTGTGGGCTGAGCCAAAAGGTGAAGCTGGGGCCGAGCTTGGGGCCGAGCCTGGGGCCGAGCCTGGGGCCGAGCTTGAGGCCGAGCCGTCGACTGATCCCAGGGCTGCGTGGCGGACCTCGACCCGGCTCGCGTCACACGACAGCCTGCGGGCAGTTTCCGCGGAAACTCGGGTGCCGTCCTCGAGCTCGGAGAGGCCGGGCTCACCCGCCTCGCCGAGGGTGGCGGATTCGACGTGGAGCACGACCTGGTAACGCTCGGCCCTGGAACCGCTGATGGGGGCCTGGCCCCCAATTCCGGCCCCAGTCCCCACCCCGAACCCAGCCGCTAGTGCACGCTCGGCGACGAGACCGACCGCATCCGCTCGCAGCTGAGCGGGCTCCGGCGTGTCTCGGTTCCCGGGCCTCTCTTCACCACTGAGCCTCGCTTCACAGCCCCCCTTGCTCGCCCCCGCAAACAGAGCGTCGCTCGCTGCCTCCACAGCACGCATTAACGCCGCCCCAACCTCCGGGTCCAGCCGACCCTTTACCACGTACATCCCGTCTTCATCCGGGAACACGGAGAAGCACCTCCTGCCGTGCCTGATCCGTTCCTGTTGCGCTTCATCGAACCGACTCAGCGTCTTCCATCCCCGCACCAACCGCTCCAGGTTGGCGGCAGAACCCGCACGGGCGAACTCGAGCAACTCCGCTTCGTTCTCGGGCGTCGCCACACGTGTCAGGGCCCGAACCTTCGAGAACGACACGTCGGCCCTGGCCATCGCCTCCGAGATGAGCGGCAGATGCTCGAGCGCACGAGCGGCCCTGACCTTCTCGTTGGCCGTGCCCTTCGTGATGCCGATCTGCCACGCGAGCCACTCGGCACACGACCCGAAGCCCTCCTCCTCCCAGTCCCGGTGTCGATCCGAGTGGGCGAGAGCTGCCAGAAACTCCCGGGTCGCGGCCGTGATCTCACCGAACAGTACAGCGACTCGCTCCATACGCTCGAGCCGAGCATCGGATTCCAGCGCTAGGCGATCGTCGGACTCCGGCACCAAGCGATCGTCGGACTCACACATCGTTTCACTCTTCCCCATGATCCCTCCCAACGTCAATTATGACAACGAGTTATGCCATAATATAAGGGCGGGTTTCGGGAGGCTCTCACGGGCCTCGAGAGCGCCGAGCGGGGGTCGGAGGGCTTTCTGGCTAGGCCTTGCGGCACCACGGAGCTCAGGGGCATCGGGAGGACGTTCAGAAGGGGCGCCACGCTAACGTCCCGGACGCCACAGACTACGCTCCTCCAAATCCGTCCATGGCTGGATGGGACAGATTTCGTCGAAGCCCTCAGATTCTCGCCGGGGCCCTCAGCGCAATCGCTTCGAGATCGTTTCGGGCGATATCGGCGGTATCAGCGGTATACGTATGTTTTGATATGAATCATACGTACACATATTCCGGCTGAATTTCAGAGGTCTGGTTTGTAGGGATACCCAACCGCGCACGCTGCTTGGGATCATGCTTGCCCCTTCGGAGGTTTTTTTCTATCTTCGACTTTCGGTTTTTATTCGGTATTCGTTCCGCTTCATCCGATGGCTCATCCGACCATGTCGAAGCCCCGTTCACGCGTGTATGGTGATCCCACCCACCCTACCGTTCGTGGGTGGGAACACAGGGGCACCACAACCCCCCGCCAGCGTGGAAGCCGCCAAGCGCTGTGTGCCTGGCTACCCACGTTCGAGCTTCGGCTGGAACTGGTTCGAACCCCGGAGCTGGACAGCACGTCCGTAGCCCTTCTGGCCCCGGGGGAGAACACCCGGAGAACCCTATGGCAGGTCTCCGAGCGTGCTTCGATCGCAGGCGTACGGCCGGGGCAACTCATCTCGCAGGCCGTCGCTCTCTGCCCTTCCCTCACTCTTCTGGAGCCCGACCCGGCCCACTACGACGCTACGCAGGAAGAGCTTCTGGAGACCCTGTCGGGCCTGAGTCCCATCGTGGAACCCGCCGGCCGTGGGCGGATCTTCGTCGGCATGGATGGACTCGGCCGGCTGTACGGCTCACCATCACGCCAGGTGGAGAGAGTTCTGCACACACTCCTGAAGATCTTCCCTCGCCCGTTGGTGGCCGCCACGAGAATCGGATGGGCTCCTGGAAAATTCGGAGCCTGGGTGGCCGCAGCCGGAGCGGGCCCGGGCCGACCGGTGATCGTTCCGGACCAGGAATTGCCGGCATTCCTGAACCCGTGTCCTGTCTCCGTACTCCCGGTGGATGCGGTCATGACCGAGCGACTCGAGCGCCTCGGCATCGAGACCCTGGGCGACCTGATCCAACTTCCGGGTCCTGCCCTGGTCGGGCAGTTCGGCCCCGACGGGCAGAGGGCCCGGGCATGGGCCACGGGTGAGCGCATCGACCCCGTCCAGTCGTACTACCGCCCCCAGCCGATCCGTGTCTCCATGGAATTCCACACCCCCGTGGGCCAATTGGACACGCTCCACGGCGCTCTCGACCGGCTCCTGGAACGGGCGCTGGCCCGTCTGGAGCGTAAAGGCCGGAGCATACAGGGGGTGCGCCTCGGGGCACGTCTCGAGAATGAGGGCTCGTGGGCCCTGGAGGTGATCCTTCGAGAGCCCACGTCCGAGCGGGACCGAATCGCCTTCACCGTCCGAGCTCGGATGGCCCTGTCCCCTCCCCTGCGGGCGGTCGAGGCCCTCATGGTGGAGTTCTTCCAGTTCGGTCCCGCAACGTCTCAGAACGACCTCTTCGGTCGAGCGGAAGCCGGCGGCAGAGAGGAGAATGGACGGGAGCTATCCGAAGGAGCCGTCCCCGCCTCGCTTCGGGAAGCCGTGACGGAGTTGAAGCTGAAGCTGGGGTTCTCTCCGCTTTACCGCGTCGTGGAGATCGATCCCTGGTCCAGGATTCCGGAGCGACGACACGCGTTGCTGAATTTCGATCCGTGAAGTTGATCGGGGCGGGGGTGGAAGGGAGTCGTCCACGCCTGCCCCGACCCCAGTCTCATTCAGAATCGAAGAGAGGCATCGCCCTCCGGCCGCACGGATACCACGCGTGCCCCGGATAGACACGCCTGCTGTTCGTCGCCGCTCACGGCCGCGCATTCGGCAGCCCGCTCCTCGCCCGTCGCCCGCAAGACGTAGAGTTCTTCGCCAATGGCTTCGTAGCACATCAGGCGGCCGGTCCGGTCGTCTAGCCGTGGGCAGAAGGCGAGGGCCCCATCTATTCGCGCGGTGACATCGATCAGGTTCTTCACAAAGCCGACGTGACACCACGGCCGCAGCTCAGCCTCCGCCTTCGAACACTCCTGGATGCCTCGCTCGTGATCACCGACCACATGGCCGGCGATGTCACGACCGAGGCTCTGGATACAAGTTTGGCGCATGTGCTCGGGAGCCGTCAGGCAGGTGTCGGCGGCCTGCCCGATGTCCCATCCGTTCAACCAGAGGATCGCTGACGTCTGCATCACGTAGCACTCGGGCAGGTAACGCTCTTCCAAGATGGAGCACGGATAGAGTGGATCCTGGGCATCGAGGCCGGCCCATTCGCTCTCGGTGTGCTCGTGCTCGGCCAAACTGGCGTCCTGGTCGCTTTCTAGGAGCGTACGATCTGCGTTCGCTGCGTCCCCGGCCTCCACCATCATGTCGTCCACCATGTGATGCGGCGCTGTGGCATTCATGATGTTCTCCATGAAGGCACCACCGTAGCACGACCGCTGGTCCCAACTCGCGGACAGGTGGTCACAACCCTCCAAGGCCACCGGCAAGTCGTGCCCGTAGAACATGGTCAGGCCGTGACCCATCCCGTGCAGGCACTGGAAAAGTACGAATCGATCGGCCGGGTCGCCCTTGTACATCTCACAGAGGTCATTTACGTCCGCCGCCGTGATCTCGCCCATCTCCATGAAACGCGCCTGAATCACTCCGTGGTAACACCCTGATTGGTAGAGCTCGGTGCACTGGCCGAACGTCTCGCTCCAGCTCGGGTTGTCTTGATAGGCGGTGATCCCAATACCGTGCACGTACTTGTGCCCGTCGCGTTCGACCTCCGGGTCCACCGAGCCGATCGCCTCGAGAACCCGGATGGCCTCGTACACGCCCTCCTCGTCGAGCCGGCTGAGAATCACCTCCTCGTAGCAGCCCTCCTTGTCTGCGGCCTCGAGTCCGCCACAACGACCCTCAGCCCCTTCGACGAGGGTGCGGAGGTCCTCCGGCAACTCCGGAAAGGGTACCTCGGGCCCGCACCCCATCACGAACAAGAGCGCCACGAGCAAGATGCCCGGGAAAAGCGAGAACAGGGGCGGGGAGTAAGCGCGTTTGGACATGGATTGGCCCTTCCAGGTGCCATCTCTCAAGACCAAGGAAAGGTAGGGATCGGCGTCGAGTCAAACCAGATCCGCGCTATCCGACCGTCCCCATCAGCCGCCCTCGCCTGCTCCGAGGAAGCCGGGATTTCGGCGCACTAGGGGTCCGCTTCCGGGCCCAGCAGCGAACGCCAGAGCGCGATGCGGTCGTATCGAAACAGACGGCCCACGTCCTCGGGAACTTTCTTGCCCTCTCGTGGACTACTCCCGGCCGGTAACAACGGTCGGCTCGATACCGTTCGCCGACTGGAGCCTGAGAGCTTCATCGAGTATCGTTCCGCAGAAAACATCCACAACAGGGAGGAGTCGAGATGAAAGGTTTTTACGTCAGACGAGCGGTCCACTTGATCATTGTGTCTCTTTTCCTCGCCGTCGCAGCGTGCGGCGGGGATACGGTCACGAACGGTGACGACGACAACACCAACATTACCCCGCCCCCTCCCC
>JADFMD010000146.1 GCA_022564055.1 Gemmatimonadota bacterium | reverse complement strand
TCTTGTGCTTCCGGTCGTACTCATTGAGGTCGAGGCCCTCGTATTGGTACGGCACCTTGGGCACGTGCACATGAACGAGGTGGAGGGTCGCCCCGGACTCACCGGCGAGCGCGATAGCCGTAGGGAGTGAACGTTCGCTGAACTTCGACCGGTCCAGGGGAACCAGAAGCGACTCGAACATGGGGCACTCCTTTCCTCACGCGGTGACGGTGCCAGACCAGACTCGTAGGGCTGTGCGCCAAGCAAAGCGGCCTTACACCCAATGGGAAGACCGATCTCACGGGCCCTCCTGGCGCTCATTGGGCGGGACTTCTTTCTCGTCGGGAGGGATCCCCGCTCCATTGCCCGAGATCTAAGCGTACCGCCGCTCGCCCTTACAGGTCATCGGGTGAACTCCCTTCACCCATGTGGTGGAATTCCCTACACGCACACGTGGCAATTCCCGATAGAGTCGGCCCAATCGGCCCCGTATTCTCAACCCATCGGTATCGTTTTGGGTTTCGGGGATGGACTCGAGGGGTCCATAAAGGAGGGTCGCGATGTCGAGTCAAATCGTCCGACCGTGGAGCACGGCTCATCCGGGTCCCGCCGCCAAGGCAACCTTGGTGGGTTCGCGATTCCCGGGGTACGTCTATGACCATGCCCCCCGGAACGTGTACTGGGAGACCACTCTCGCGTGCGACCTGGCGTGCAAGCACTGCCGGGCCGACGCCATCCCTTTTCGGGATCCACTCGAGCTGACGTTTGAGGAGGGGAAGGCCCTGCTCGAGGAGATCAAGCGGTTGGGAAGTATGGTGATCCTCACCGGTGGGGATCCCATGAAACGCCCCGATCTCTTCGATCTGATCGCCTACGCCCGCGAGATCAAGGTCCCCGTGTCGATCACCCCCTCCACGACCCCAACCGTGACGCAGGAGGTGGTCCACCGCTTCAAGGAGCTCGGCGTGGCCGCCATGGGGGTCAGCCTCGACGGACCGACCGCGGAGCTCCACGATGCCTTCCGGGGAGTTCAGGGCACCTTCGCCCACTCCATGGACGCTCTGGCGTACGCCCGCGAGGCGCGCATGCCTGTCCAGATCAACACGACGGTCACCGCCGACACCATCGCGCACCTTCCGGACATGTACGAGTTGCTCAAGACCTCTGCCTCCCCACCGGTGCGGCGCTGGAGTCTCTTCCTTCTGGTCCCCGTCGGTCGTGGGTCGGCCCTCGGCATGCCCAGCGCGGAACGGATCGAGAAGCTCTTCGAGTGGGCCTACGACACCGCTCAGGAGGCCCCCTTCCACATCGCCACGGTGGAGGCTCCCCACTACCGGCGCTATCACATCCAGCGCAAGCTCGCGGAGGGACTGAGCGAGGAAGAGATCACCAAGCTGGGCAAGCGCCTGTCCTTCGGCATGCGCGACGGAAACGGCGTGATCTTCGTCTCTCACCAGGGCGACGTCTTCCCGGCGGGCTTCCTGCCCCATCCGCTCCTCGGAAACGTGCGCGATAAGTCCCTGACGGAGATCTATCGGAACGCGCCCGAGTTGGCGGGATTGAGGGACATGGATTCCCTTCAGGGGAAGTGTGGACGCTGCGAGTTCCGCTGGTCATGCGGCGGCTCCCGTGCCCGAGCCTACGCGACGACGGGCTCGCTCATGGAGTCCGACCCGTTCTGCGCCTACGAGCCCAACGTTGAAAGCGCCTGAGGTCCGCCGCCGAACCTACCCTCCGGCGTACTTTCTGGCGGCACTCCCGCAGTCCGCCGACCAACGCTTGCTTTACCCAAGATTCGCTGCCCACAGCCACCTAGGTCAGCTCAAATGATGCCCGCGATGCAGGCCCCCACCCCATACGCCACCGCCGCGGCGACCGCCCCAAGGATCAGCATTTCCAGACCGCTCTTCACCCAGCCGGCTCTTGTGACGAAGGAGCGCATCGCCCCCACGCCGAAAAGGGTGACGAGGGTAAGCGCGGCGGCGGCGGGAAAGCGATCCTCGATGGAGCCCGGGAACAGATAGGCGACGAGGGGGATCGCACCCGCCAACACGAAGGCCACGAACGTGGCCGCGCCGTGGCGAACCGCGAACGGCTCCGCCACGCCCAGCCCGTCGGAGGCACGCATGGCCTCACCGGAGCGGATGGCCAGAACGTTGCTCGCGCCCATGGAGAATCCGTCGGCCAGGAGGTTGGCGAAGCCCAGGATCAGTATGGCCCGGGCCGGAAGTGACGCTCCGGTGACGCCGGCCACGACGGCAAACGTGGTGATGATCCCGTCATTGGCGCCGTATACCAGGTCCCCGAGGTAGTGGCGGGCCATGCCGTGAAGGGATTGGGGTTCGTGATCGTGCAAGGGAGCCTCCCAGAATGAGTGAGGTGAGGTGCTGGCGGATTGTCTCGCTGCTACGCCTTCGTCTCGACCTCAGCCACGAATCAGACGAACAGCGAAGTAGACCACCAGAATCCCCAAGACGGCGTTCAATCGGCCGAGTCGGGACACGAGCGTCCGAACCCGGAGATGCTCCTTCGAACCGGCGTCGAGCTCACCGGAGAGCGGACCCAACCAAAAGTCGTGCACGGCTCCGATCGTGACCATGGCGAGCACCAGACCGAGCTTCCAAGCGAGGGTCTGGCCGATCGGGGTGAGCCAGAAGTCGCGGCCACCGTGGAGTGCCGGTGCGAGGAGTCCCCTGAAACGCAGGTTGACGATTCCGGTAGCGAGGAGGATGGCGATCGCCACCCAGCCGGCACGTCGGAAGCGCAAGCCGATCTCCCTGAACAGGCGCCGCCGCAGGTCGGTGTCTAGACCGGCCAGGGCTGGGGCACCTACGATGCCGAGGAAAAACATGCCACCCAGCCAAAAGATGGCGGCCAGCACGTGGAGGGTGACCGAGGCGAGATACATGGAAAACCTAGAGTACCTCGCTTGGCTCGGCCATCGTGCGGAGGAGATCGACGGTCGTGACGATTCCCACCAGGTGGTCGTCCTCCATCACCAGAGCGCGATGAATTCTCCCACGCAACAGGAAGGTTGCGAGCTCCCGCAGGTCCGAGTCCGGGTGTATATGGAAGTTTGCCGGTGTCATGATTTCGCGCACGTCGTACTGGTCGAGGCCCCTCCCGGCGGCCTCACTCCCGCCAGCCTCCCCCCCAGCCGGTCTTGGCGTGACGGGAGGCGCGTGAGCGTTCTGGAAATAGTCGACGACGTCTTGTTCCTCCTCGTACTCATCCTCCGGTGGTGCCTCCAAGGAGAACTCCCCCGCGACAAGTGGCCTCGGGGCCACGCCAATGTCGACTTCGCCGGCGGCGAGCCGGATGACGTCGGTCATCGATACTACGCCGAGCACCTCACCGTCGACGTCTACCACCGGCGCTCCACTGATTCCCAGGTCGGCGAGGAGCTTTGCGAGATCGTGTACCGACATGTCCGGGACCACGGTCACAAGCTCGGTTCGCATGATTTCACGCACGGTATTCATTCTCCACTCCCTCGTTCCGGACCCCGTCCAGGAGGCTGTTCAACAGCCTTCCATGTCGGTGGTCCTGTGACTCCTTCGGCGGTCCTGTGACTACTGCTCGGCCTTTTGCTCGAGGCAGATGCGTCAAACGTGGTGAGGATGACAGACCAGGGTCGGGACCTCCACGCCCCGAATGACCTTGTCCGTCACGCTTCCGAGGACGAAGCGGGACACTCCCCTCCGTCCGTGTGTGCACATCGCGATGAGGTCTGCCCCGGACTGTTCGGCGAAGTGTAGGATCCCCGCGGCCGGCTCCATGTCGGTGACGACGTGTCCCGTCGCGGGAATCCCTCTCTCGATCAGCTTCCCTGCCTCTTCTTCCACGTACTCCGCGGCTGCGGTCCGACCGCGCTCGAGTGCGTCGACGTTCACCTGCACCGTTTGAGGGAGGTATGAGGAGGCGACCTCCTTTGGGTAGGGGTAGATCCTCAGGAGGTCGAATTCCGTCTCACCGTTCCCGACCAACGTCAACGCATAATTGAGAATCGCTTCACTTTCCTCCGAGCCGTCTAGCGGAACGAGTACCCTACGGGGATTGAAGTCGGGCTGGGTCCCGGGCGCTTCCTCGCGGGGCCGCATGAGCAGGATGGGGATCGTGGACCGGCGAATGAGGCCGTCCGCCGTGCTTCCCAGCCAGAATCGTGACATCGGACCCCGTCCGTGTGTGGCCATAACGACGAGATCGACGTCCCGCTCGGCTGCGTGGCTCTGAATCGCGTCGGGCGGAGACCCCTTGAGCACCGTTGCGCGAACCGTGAAGCAGTCCTCCTCGTGGACTCGTTCGGCAACGGCCTCGATGTATCGTTCGAACCATCCAGATGACGGCACCTGCGAGACTTCCTGGGCCAGCATCGATGGGACTTCTTTGACGGTGACGATCTCCAGTCGGGCATTCCAACGGCGTGCGATCGTGAGTGCCGCCGGGAGCGCAGACTCGGAGAACTCGGATCCGTCCAAGGGCACGAGAACGAGGTGCGACATGACTAATCTCCGTTCAACAGACGTGGCATCAGGCGCGTTGGAACCGGGCGGGGGAGAACACCTCACAACCGTCGGCCGGCGCTCCGCTCACCACGCTCCGGGCGATGCTACGACCGCACTCGAAGGCGAGTGGAATGCCTCCGCCGCTAAAGCCGGTGATGATGAATTCTCGGGAAGACCCTGGTATGGGTCCCACCATCGGAAGGAAGTCCGCGGTCCAGCCGAACACCCCGCTCCACCGATCCTTCACGCGGAGCGGTGCCAAGGCGGGGAAAGAAGCCTCGAACCAACGGTGGATGTCATCTTGAAGGCGCTCGTCCAGCGCCGGTTGACGGTGGCCGTATGCTCGATCCCACGCGTCGTGCCTCCATCCACTCATGAGGATCCGACCCTCCGACGTCTGGCGCCACACGTTCAGTTTCCAATCCGTGGAGAAGGAACCATGAAAGACCTTGGGAACCGGCTCGGAAGCAAAACCCTGAGCCCGGATCGGCACGATTTCTTCCCCGACGAAGTCCGAGAATCGGTCCGAGTCGATGTGGGTGGCGTATACGACGGCCGCGCACTTCGTGGAGACGCCGTCGGCCCGGCAGATGATTGCGTCTGCAGCGCGTTCTGTCCCGATCACATCCACGTTCTCAATGATGCACGCGCCCTCCGACTCGGCGGCCTGGGCGAGGATCGTCGTGGCCGCTCCCGGATTCAGCGAGCCGCCGCCCTCGATCCAATAACCACCCGTGAATCCACGCCCTCCACAGAGACGACGGACCTCGGCCGCAGAGATCCAATCCACTGGAAGACCGTTTCGGGAGAGGGCTTCATACGCGAGCCGCACCTGGTGCTCGGTGTGTGATTGGGCGAGCACGTACCCACCGGAGAGGTCGAGGTCGGCCTCCTTGGCTTTCCCTCGATTCCACAACAATTGGGCAAGACCGCGAATGGATCGGGCAGCGATCTGCCACAACTCGATCGCTACGTCTCGCCCCAGAAAGTGAACGGTCTCGTGGAACGGCTGGCGAAGGGGTGGAGAGAGGACTCCGACCGCTGCGGCGGTTGCGCCTCCACCGATGCTTCCACGCTCCATGAGCACGACTTGGACCCCGGCTTTCGCGAGGTGGTACGCGGCGGAGGTTCCGGCGATGCCGCCACCCACGACAACCACGTCGGCCCGCTCCGGCAAGTGGTCCACATGCCATGAAACGGCGGACTCAGCCATGGTCGACGTGGCGGAGATGGCCTCTTTCACTTGCGGATCTTCCAAATTTTCCTGCACGATGCCTCTCTCTCTGGTACTTTGGGCGCTTCCCTAAGTTGCCGGTCCAGGCGATGGGAATCTGTCGGGATTCGGCGGAAGCCCCTGTGGGGAGTTTCTCCACAGTCACGGCGTCAAGGAGGAGAAAGAGGGTGAGCGACGGAGTTTCCCAAGACGAGTCGTCTAGCGTGGTGCTCGACTATCGGGCCGTGTTCGAGTCTGCACCGGACGGGATCGTCGTCGTCAACGACGACGGTCGAATCGTCGAGATCAATCCGTGTGTTTTGAAACAGTTCGGATACACCGCGGAGGAGCTGATCGGTGAACCTGTGGAGATTCTGGTCCCGGAAACTGCACGCGCGGCTCATGAGCGGCATCGGGCGAGCTTTCAGGCCGAGCCGGTTTCTAGACCGATGGGCGCGGGACTCGTTCTGGTCGGCCGACGGAAAGATGGAAGTGGGTTTCCTGTGGAGATCAGTCTGAGCCCCTGGAAAA
>JADFMD010000145.1 GCA_022564055.1 Gemmatimonadota bacterium | reverse complement strand
GCTAGCCCGCTGAGGGCGGAAGCGCAGACCGTGAGATTACTTGAGCGCACCTCGGCTATGATGCCGTGGAGGGCCAACTGCTCGGCGGGTTTTAGATCATTCCGAGCCAGTCCACTGACGATGCAGGTGTCCAGGCATGCTCAGCGGATCGTGTCTACTCCTGCTGCCAGGGCGTGCCGTAGAACGTTCAGGGCCGCCTATAGCGGCAGCCGGAGGCCCACTGTTAACTGGCGTCCGCGGGATACTCAAAGCCTGGGTATCGATCCACGAAAGCGTGCTCGATCTGGTCTGCCACAATCGTTCCTCTGGCAACCAACGATATCAGGTCCTTCCAGCGTGAGACTACGACTTCCTTCATTTCCGAGATTAGGCCCTGCGCCTCCTCGTCGGCGAGCCCGAAATGGCCAGCGCTGGAGACCAGATTCTCTCGATTGGCCCACCGCGGCTCGACACCGGGAAGGCTGCCGACTGCCATCGCCAACAAGCGCTCATCCTGAGCCTTCCCCACCGACGGCGTCAGATCATACGCTGGCGAAAGTCTCCAACCGCCACCCTCCCACACGACTGCGTGGTTTCGAGGGTGATCATCGATGTTCGACGTGAGGGCATTGAAGACTGCCCTCCGATACAACTCGCGAGCGTCGTCTTCCGGCTTGACGCTGATACGCCGCAGTGCGTGGGCAAGATCGATGTAAGACCAGCCCGTCCTATCCGTTACCGAGTCGTCAAGCCCGAGCAACGAATGCGCACTGAGAAACGGCCGCCTCACGGGCCCCGGCGCCTGATCGAAGCGCCGTACCAGAAGGATGGACCGATCGCCAACCTCGATAATGCGACTCTCAGGTACACGGATGCCGCACTCTTCAGCCAGTCGGAGGTAGGTGGCCTCTGCGACTGCATTGTTCCATCGATCGGAGCGCGCGGGGAATTTCGCTACCCACAACTGCCCATCGCTGTCTACTACGACTGTCTTCGGGCGCGCTCCTCCTACTCCACTACTGGGGTCCAACAACGCCGGATCCAGCATGATCGAGGGCTCGTCCCCGGCTAGCCCCTCCTCGATCGCCGCAGCGAAGTCTGCCGCCCGCTCCAAATGCTCGAGAGGGACACCAGACGTATAGTCCAATCCGGGTGGCTCGGGAGTCTGACCAAAGCTCAGGGCCCCGACTCGGGTGTCGGAGGCGGCCAGAAGGTAGTCCAACTCGTTACCGGGGGAGTGCGTGCGCTCGATGACAACTCGTCCCCAGAAATCGGGCGCGGCATCTCTCAGGGCTCCGAACAGTCCCCCGTTGAGGGCTGTCCGGACGGTCCCCTCCCTGAGTGGGAGGTGAATAGGATCCAGAGCAATACGCTCCGCACGAGCAAGATACGAACGACCGTACGTGAAATGGCCCACATAGCCCGCTGGGTTGGGGTCCAGCTCGTACCGCCCGGCCACCACCACCTCACCGGTGGCTGGCAGTTGAACGAAGACGAAAGTGCCTAGTGGCTCAGAAGTCATCGGACATGCGGTGGCTGCGTCGTCCTCCCTTCCGGCGCCTATCGGCTCCTTCCAGGACGAGTCCCTCGGCATCGAGGCTCGGATCCGCTACCGATGACAGCGTCCCAATCAGCCCTAGGACCCACAATGCCTGTGCGTAGGACCCGATGGCAGTGCCCGCCCTCCCCGCCTCAACAGCACGGATAGTGTGGATGGAGGCCCCAACCCTGTCGGCCAACTCCTGCTGGCTCATGTTCCTACGGAGACGAGCGGTTTCGATCCCGAAACCGATCCTCTTCAGTTCTCTTTCCACCGGCCCGGGCACATGAGGAGAAGCGCGCATAATTATATTTAAGCGTATGTATAGTGTCTTTGTATATGCTCAAACATATATCCTGTTCGTGCGACCGCAAGATCCAACCACCCGATCCACACACGCCATCCCTTAGGCGGCAACCGTTCTGTTATGTGCTGTGCGACCGCTGGGTGGACTACCCCTCCACGCCAAGCAGGAGGTCTGCTGGGATGCCGAGCATCCGCCTTAGTCCCTCAATCTGGGACTTTGAGAGCTCGCGCTTGCCATTGAAGAAATCTGAGACACGGCTCTTTCCACCCATGACTTCGTCGAGGTCGGACCGTTCCAGCCCCTTCTGTTCGAGCATGAACGTCACGGCCTGTTGGGGGGTGACTGTCCCCATCGGGTACTGGTCTTCCTCGTAATGCTCGACCAACACGGAAAGGAACTCGAGTCGGTCATATCCCTCACTGGGAGGATCGACTTCCTCGTCCAATAGGCGCTCGATTTCAGCGACCGCAGCTTCGTACTCCGTGTCGTTCTTGAGAACGTGCGGCTTTGAGAAATCCAGAAGAGCGGTGGTCATAATCGTTCCTCCTCGCGCGGTTACAGCGCTCCGTCAATCGACTTTTGGTCGTATTCCTCATGGGTCAACACATCTCGTACGTACACTCGTCCGAGATCGTAGCGCATGTCGACCACCAGCCGATACTTGTTTCCGCCAATGTTGAAGACCGTCCGGCGCGCGCCCAGAAAGCTGGCCGTCGGGAAGGCCGCTCGAAGCTCATGCGGAGATCGATACTTTCGCCCCTTCAGGATCCGATACCACGCATCGAGCGGCACCTTCGCATCCGCGTGCCTCTCACCGAACTGGCGCAGGGCCTTCCTGGAGATGATCCGCAACGCCCCTCCTCAACCGGACTATTCCCACACCGGCAATGTACATTCCCAATATGGTAATATCGGCGCCTTCGGTCAATCTCTGCATGAGGGAGTATTGCACATAACGTTCAGGGCCTCCGAACCGGCCCTCACTTTCCTGCCTTGCTTCTGCTTCCTTCGTTCAAACACCTCCGCTGACGAGCACCCGACCCGGGTGGGCCGGTTGGGTCGGAGGCCGCCGCAGGCGGCCGGAGCCGGAGGCCCATTTGTTATACGCTGTGCCAGTCCGCACGGCTGACCCTGCACTTCCTCCCCTGACGTAGCCCAGCTCGGTTGCTTCCTCGCGGGAGCCGCTGTTATTACTATTGTTATAACTTCCACCTTTGAGGTCTTCCCCATGCCCAAGCAGACGACCATCCGCGCCATCGGTAACTCGGCCGGTACGACCATCCCGAAGCCCATGCTGGAGCGCTATCAGTTGGGTGTGGGCGACACCGTACACTTGATCGAGACTGAGGAGGGCATCTTGATCACTCCCTTCGATCCGGCCTTCGATGAGGCCATGGAGATCTACGCAGAGGGCGCCAAGCGCTATCGCAACGCCATGCGTGAGCTCGCCAAGTGATCGAGCCCCGTTGGCTCGCTGTCGTTCACATCCTCGCCATCCACTCCGATCAGATCCGGGCTCACGGCGGTTCCCTCGGACTCCGGGACCGGGGCCTCTTGGAGTCTGCCCTCGAACGTCCTCGGAACCGACTCCACTATGATCCTGACTCCGATCTTCCCGCCCTCGCCGCAGCATATGGTTTTGGACTCGCAAACAACCACCCTTTCGTGGACGGGAACAAGCGCGTCGCCTTCCAATCCATGTATCTCTTCCTCGGCCTAAACGGCTTCCGCATTGAGGCGCTTGAGGAAGAAGTCGTCACTACCGTCCTCTCTCTGGCGAGTGGAGACCTTGATGAGCCCGCCCTTGCCGATTGGCTCCGGCACCACATCTCTCCTCGCTAACTGAGTCCCCTCGTTCAAGGCATTGCACATAACGTTCAGGGCCTCCGAACCGGCCCCAATCACTTTCGTTTCCTAGTTCTGCTTTCTTCGTTCAATCACCTCTGCTGACCAACTCACCCAGCTCGTGGCCGGTTGGGACGGAGGCCGCCGCAGGCGGCCGCAGCCGGAGGCCCTTTTGTTATCGGGCGTCACCTTTCCCGTTCGTCCTGCAATCACTTCCTCCCAGTCCCAGTTACCTCTATCTGGATTCAGCCAACGGATTCCGTCTGCTCCTCAGCACCGGGAACCGTGGCCTTCGCGCCTGACCCGTCAACAGTTGATCTCGAGATCTTCGGAGTCGGCCGCGGCAACAGTCTGATCCCTGGAGCAAGCCGATGAGGGTGTCCACGTGACACCTGAGACGTCATAGAGATACGGGGAGCCCCGCCCCTTTCTAACACGCTCGCTCCAACTTCCACTACCTTGCGGCAGCGGGATCCCACCTTACGCCCCCGACTCCGGGGGTCGGCACTCGCTTCAAGTCTTCGCGCGAGCCTCTCGAGCCGGATGTTCCGGCTGGCCTGCTCGGCGCTGTTCAATGGAATACCACTTGGCTTTTTCTGGCCTTAGACTGCACCCAACTCTCGTCCAAAGCGTCGGGACTCTGGGTTTCGTAACACCAACCCCCATTCAATCGCAGGCGATTCCAAAGGCCCTCGAGGGCCGGGACCTACTGGCCTGCGCGGCCACTGGAAGCGGCAAGACCGCCGCCTTCCTGCTGCCCATTCTTCACCAACTCTTAGATCGTCCGCGTGGCACGACCCGCGCACTGGTCCTCGCTCCCACGCGAGAGCTGGGGCTCCAGATTCGAGACGACTTCGTCGGGCTGGCGCGAAACACGGGCCTGAGCGTTGCGGCCGTTCACGGAGGTGTCGCCATGGGTCCGCAGGAGAAGGCGTTCCGGACGGGTGTCGACGTTCTCGTCGCCACGCCCGGGCGGCTTCTGGACCATTTCTCGCGAGACTACGCTCGGCTTAGCGGACTCGAGTATCTCGTGTTGGACGAGGCGGATCGGATGCTGGACATGGGCTTCCTACCTGATATCCGCCGGGTGCTGCGGCACATTCCGACTCCGAAGCAGATCCTGTTCTTCAGCGCGACGATGCCGCCACCGATCGAGAAGCTGACCCGCGAGATCCTTCGGAACCCAGCGAAAATCATGCTCCAACGTCGAGCGGCTCCCGCCGAGGGTGTGGCCCAGTGGGTCTACCCCGTCCCGTCGGGACTGCGTGGAGCCTTACTGGTCGAGCTGCTGCAAAACGGGGATATGGACGACGCCCTCGTGTTCACGCGCACCAAGCACAGAGCGGACCGGGTGTGGAAGCTGCTCAACCGAAAGGGCATCTCGGCCGAACGCATCCACGGAAACCGATCGCAAGCGCAGCGCACCAGGGCCCTTGCGGACTTCAAGTCCGGGAAGTGCCGTGTGCTCGTCGCCACCGACATCGCGGCGCGTGGCATCGACATCGAGGCTCTCGGGCATGTCGTGAACTTCGACATCCCCGCCGTCCCCGACGATTACATCCACCGCGTGGGCCGGACCGCGCGCGCGGATGCCACCGGAGACGCGATCACGCTGGTATCACCTGAAGACGAAGGCGATCTCAAGAGGATCGAGCGGGCCTTGGGATCGAAGCTTTCCCGGGTGCGCTTGGACGGCTTCGCCTACGAGGCCGTTCCGGAGGAACGCCTGGAGGTACCTCGCGGCCAGCGAATCGCCGTAATCCGTGCCCAGAAGGCGGTGGGTCGTAGCCGTGCAGCCGCGAAGAAGGCGAAGGAGGAGGCAGCCGTAGGAAGCTCACGGCCACGGCGCAGGCGTTTCGGCGCCGGTCGCCGTTCATAGGCAGCTAAGGAGCTTCCCCGGCAACGTCCTGACCGTAATCAGGAATGACGCACAACGTTCTAGGTGCCCGACGCGGCTCGCCAACGGCGAGCCGTGTTCTGCGTAGTGAGCGCAGCGAACGAAGCCGGGCACCGGTTGTTATACGATGGGCGGCCGTCTCAGACCTTCGCGCTCGCTCCCACTCCCCCCGGTGCTCGGAGCACTTCTGAGTACAGACGATCCGGGGCCACATCCAAACCACCGGGCCACGTCACGGTCCCGCTTTCGGGATCGAGCGAGACCTCAGCGAACTCCGCCGGGTTCTGCGTCCACCGCTCAAACACACCCTTGCCGGCCAGGTCGGAGAGATCGGCTTCACCCTCCACCCCGTTCTCGAATCGAACCCACACCTTGAATCCCGGTCGGGCCTCGACAGCTACCACATCGTAGAGCATCTCGCACTCCTCACTTCAGCGGCTCAATTGGGTCGAGCGTCTCGTTCCTGCTGGCCTTCCGCCAAGCAACCTCCAACTCACCCCGATGAAGGGCCGCCCACTCTACGACGAGCCCCAACGCCCGCGGGGGCAAGCTCCCTGCAAGGACGGATAGGTCCTCGATGGCAATGCTGGCCTTCTCTCCCCCATACCGCGCGTGGAAGTGTGGAGGTCCGTGGTCGCCCCAGTACATCCTAGATGGCGATCCCGAAAACATTCTGCTTCAGATCTAGCGCCACATTC
>JADFMD010000043.1 GCA_022564055.1 Gemmatimonadota bacterium | reverse complement strand
GCCGAGTGCGCCGGCGCGCCTGAGACCAAGGGCCGCCTGTTTCAGCTCAGTTTCGGCATGAAGATGCTGGCCGCAGCGGCTTCGATTCTGCTGATGCTTGGAGGCGCTTACGCGCTGGGGGCCTTTGAGGCCGAGCCGGTAGATACCCCCGATACACGCGTGAATCTCGCCTTGCGGCCGTTGCTGCAAGAGGTCTCGTTTACCGAGCCGCTACCCGAGGTCTGCCGCTGCAAAGAGGCGAACCAGGTCTACGGACGCTATTTCGAGGGCGAGCTGCCGCCCACGGACGGCGGCAAGACGCTGATGGAAAAGCTGTTGGCGCGCAGCGAAAGGGACGCCGCGCCGGCCAGCAGCATTCGAGGGGATGTGCCGCCTGAACTCGATGCGGTCGTCACGCGAATGCTCGCCCGCAATCCGGACGATCGAATTCAAAGCGCGGGTGAAATCCGCGATGCTCTTCGTGAGATCCAGGAACATCATCTCGAGCGCCGCGCCGGAACGAAGCGAACCGTAGCCACGCTGTTGGGCGTATCGGTGGTCCTCGTGGTGGTCGTGGCGGTCCTCCTTCCCTATCGCTCGCGCCTGAACGTCGAGCAGGCCAGGGCGTCCATCCCTGAGATCGAAAGACTCACGGCGGCGGGCGACTACTTGGCGGCCTCGGAGCTCGCGGCCGAGGCAGATCGATACGTCTCGGGCGACTCGGCGCTTGCGGCGCTACGACCTGTTTTCATGGACAAGCTCACGGTCATCACGGAGCCCGAAGGGGCTCTGGTCTACCTCGAGTCGTTCGCCCCTGACGAGACAGAGGCCGAGGGCATACGGCGCCTGATCGGCACGACCCCGATTGTGGACATGGATCTGCCGAGGGGAGAGTACAAGGCGTCGATCGAGATGGACGGCTTCGAGACCCTCGAGCGTCTGGTTTCGAGCGAGTTGAACCGCGCCGAGGGGCGGCTCGGTGTCGATCCCGCCGTCCGAATCGAGGCCACGATGTCGCCCTCGGCCGACGTTGCCCAAGACATGGTCTTCGTGCCGGGGGGTGAGTACGGGATGGTCGGTTGGAGGCACCGGTACCTCGACCCTGCCGTTCTTGACGACTTCTACATCGATAAGTACGAGGTCACCAACGAGAGTTATCAGGAATTCATCCGGGCCGGTGGGTATTCCAATCCGTCGTTCTGGACGCATCCAGTCAGTGACGGTGATCGGGAGTTACCATTCGCCGACGCGATGAGATTGTTCACCGACCGAAGCGGACTGCCCGGCCCCCGCGAGTGGAGCAACCAGGAGTTTCCCGAGGGAGAGGCTCGGCATCCCGTCACGGGCGTGAGTTGGTACGAAGCGGCTGCGTACGCCGAGTACGCGGGAAAGTCCCTACCGACGATCTACCAATGGGAGAAAGCCGCGCGGAACGGTCTTTGGACGCACTTCGAGGGCATGGTGATGCCCTGGGGACTCACGAGCGTGAATGCCTCGGTAGCCGCCCGGGCCAACTACTACGGTCGCGGCACCGAGCCGGTCGACGCCTTCGGTTTCGGGATCAGTCCGTACGGTGCGTATAACATGGCAGGCAACGTGGGGGAGTGGATCCGCAACGAACGCGGCGATGGATATGCGGCGATGGGGGGCTCGTGGGAGGACGCCTCGTATGTCTTCGGCTCAGGGGAGGCAAGGCCCGCCCGCGCTGCTTCGAGCGCGGTCGGTTTCCGCTTGGTGAGCCGCGCAGAAGTCGGGGACCGTGATCAGGGCTCGGGACGCATTGTCCGGAGCGAGACGATCGACCTGATAGCTCCCGTGGACGACGCGACGTACCAGGCGTTCATGAGCCATTACCGATACGACAAGCGTGATCTGAACGTGGAGGTGATTGAGCGCCTCGAGACCCCGGACTGGATACGCGAGAAGGTCACCTTCGATGGCGTCGAGGACCGCGTCATCGCGTACCTCTACCTACCCAAACAGGCGCAGCCGCCCTTTCAGGTCATCAATTGGATCGTGAGCAGGACGGTCTTCGTGGGTCGCACCGCCGCTGAGGAGGTCGAGGCGATCATGGCCCCTCAGATCAAAGGGGGCCGCGCTGTTTTCGCTGTGGTCCCGCGCGGAGCTATCGAGCGGCCGTGGCCTGAGGTCTTGAGTGTCGCACTCGAGGGGACGGTGGCGGATCGTGACATGCGTATCCTTCAGGTGACCGAGTTCCGGATCGGCCTCGACTACCTGGAGACTCGACCCGAGATCGACATGAGTCGCGTCGCTCATATCGGCTTCAGCTGGGGCGCGGTGGCGCGGGCGATCGTCTTCGACGCCGTCGAGCCCAGGATCCGCTCCATTGTCTACATCGGAGGTGGCGTCCGGCCCACGACCCGGCTTCCCGAGGTCAACGTGTGGAACTTCGTGACTCGGGTTACACAGCCGACGCTCGTCTTGACTGGCCGGTACGACGAGGAATGGCCTCACGATCCCTACGCCAGGAACCTCTACGAGTTACTGCCGGGCCCCAAGCGCCTGGAACTGGTGGACAGCGGACACCTACCGCCCCTCGAGATGCGCAACCCGATCATCAACGGCTGGCTGGACGAGACGTTGGGACCCGTGGTGCGGTAGGCGGATCTTGAGCAGACCACCTCTGCAAGGAATGTTGGAGTTCAGTCTGTATGTAGAAGACGTTTCGCGGGCCGCCGATTTCTACCACGACCTCTTCGGTTTTCCGGTGCTACTCTCGAAAGAGCGGATGGCTGCGCTCGACGTAGAAGGGAAGCAGATACTGCTGCTTTTCAAACACGGGGCGTCGAGCGAGGCCATGAACATGCCTGGAGGTGTGTTACCACCGCACGATGGTGAAGGGACATCTCACGTAGCCTTTTCCATTCGGGCTAGCGATATGGCGCGATGGGAGCGTTGGCTCCTGGAGCAGAACGTGGAAATAGAGAGCGAGGTCGAGTGGGAAGAGGGAGGCCGGAGCCTCTACTTCCGAGACCCGGACGGACATCTGCTCGAGCTCGCGTCGCCGGGCGTGTGGGAAACCTATTGATCCGTTGCGGCGCTTCCCTGACGCGTCACCGCCCCACCAGGTGCTCCTCGAACCATCCGACCAGCGCGTCCATGGCTTGCGTGCGGTCCGCCTCGCTTCGAAACCCGTGACCCGCGCCTGCGATGACCACAAGGCTCGTCTCGATACCCGTGCTGAGAAGGGCCGAGTGCATCAGCTCGCTGTTGTTGAGATCGACGAGCGCGTCGGCGTCTCCGTGAACCAACAGGGTCGGCGGATCGTCGGACGACACATACAAAATCGGTGACACGGAAGCGCCGAGATCATCTTCGAACTCTAGCGCCACGAAGCGGTCAGCTGCACCCGGAACCATCACGCCCTGTGCGAAGAAGAGGCCATCCTCCGGCAGCTTAGCCGGGAAACCCTCGTTCGGCCCCGCCCAACTCCGCAGATCCACCGGGGGGTAGTACGCGACGACGGCCGCGACTCGACTGCTCATGCGCAGCACTTCGTCCGTCGCGTCGGGGTCACCCCCGTCCGAGGCGAGCCCAAGCATGAGGGAGAGATGGCCACCCGCGCTCCCTCCGTAGACGCCGAGACGGTCCGGGTCGATTCCAAAATGGGGCGCATGGAGACGCACAAAACGCACGGCGCGACGCACATCGGCGTACGCTTCTGGGACGTTGAACCTCGGGCTACTCCCGTGACGTACCGCGATGACCGTAAATCCCCGGTCCAGGAGGGCCTCGTACCTCGGCCGGGCCGTCTCCGGGTCGGTCCAGCGCGAGACCCAACCGCCGCTCACCATGTTGAGGATTCCGACTCCGTTGGGCTCACCAGGCGGCATGAAAATGTCCATGGTCAGAGCCATCCCGGCCTTATGCCCATAAACGACATCCGGAATGACGGAGTCGCTGTTCTGTGCGTGGACCGGGGTAGCCAGGCAAAACACCGTGAGCATCGTGGCCGTGGCCTGGGTCAGCGTTTTCATGGTCGTTCTCCTCCTCCAACCGGGTTCTCCCAGGATTGTCACCAGGAGCCTTTTTGCGGGTCCGGTTAACGTGGGCGACAGGACCAGAGGGGTCAACAACGAGGGGGCGGCTGCTTGCGCCGACCGGTCCCGTGCATAGGATGTTTCCAGTGTTCAGGTGCCGTGCGTTGCCGCGGCTTCCTCATGCCTTTGCCGCAGCTTCCTCAAGGATAGAACCATGAATCATCGCTCTCATCGGATTATTGGCGTCCTAGGAATGGCCGCGTGTTTCTGGATGGCCACGCCGGTTCGCACGGCCGCCCAGGAGCCCGGCACCGTGGTTGCACGAGATTCGCGGGTCCAGGGCCACAGCTACGTCTTCCAGGAGACCGGGCAAGAAGTGCCCTACGCCCTCTTCGTTCCCGCTGACTACGATGCCGCCCGTGAATGGCCACTCATCGTCGCTCTTCACGGCCTTGGCGGCGCCTACGACCGGATGATGGGTTACGACGGTTTCATCGATTTCGCAGACCGAGATGGCTATATCGTCGTTTCCCCTTTGGGTTACCACTCCCGTGCATGGTACGGGAGCCGGGGCTACGGCATCCCCCGCGGAGCCGCCCGCGACGGGGACGAAGGCAGCCTCCCCGAGAACCTCGGTGAGCTGAGCGAGCAGGACGTGATGAACGTCCTGGAAATCGCGAGAGAAGAATTCAGCATCGACGAGAGTCGCATTTACCTATGGGGTCACTCGATGGGGGGCGCGGGCACCTATCACCTCGCAGCTCGATACCCCGACATCTGGGCCGGGCTGGCCGTCGCGGCGCCGGCCCCGCGCAGAGAGGCCCTCGATCAGCTCGCGTCGTTCAGTGAGGTTCCCGTTCTGGTTCTCCATGGAGATGAAGACTCGGTTGTCCCGGTCGAGCAGAGTCGAACATGGGTGGCGCGGATGCGAGAGCTCGGGATGCAGCACGTCTACGTCGAGATTCCCGGCGCGGACCACTCGCTCTTCGTACGGGAGAACCGTGAGACGCTGGCCAAGGTTTTTGCGTTCTTCAACATCGTGGGGAAAGACCAACGGAGCGTGAGGCACTAACCCGTGTTCTCGAGGATCGACGCAGACCGCATCCTCAAGCGTGCTGCAGAAATCGAAGGCTCGGACGACACCGGACCTCTGACGCTCGACGAACTTCGGTCGATCGCCGGGGAAGCCGGCTTCGGCTCGCACGCGGTCGAGCGCGCGATCGTCGAGGCCCAACGGGCCGCCTCCATGGAAATCCGCCACCAGCCGGTCCAGAAATCCGGCTTGGTGATCACCCATCTGTCGACCCTCAGGGCTATTCCCATCGAGCTCAGCGCGGGCCAGCTCATGCAGGCAGTACGGCTTTTTCCGCCCTACCGTGACGGTCCGGCCCACGTCCACCTCGGTGACCACCAGATTACCTGGCGCGATCGCCAAGGCCTCAGGTTCACGGTCACCTCCGGTGGAGGTGTCACCGAGGTCCGCGTGTACGTGTCGAAGTTTCTCCTCTTTCGAAGGGGTGTCTGGATGGGGTGGGTGAAGTTCGCCGCGGACCGCTTGGAAGAGCTGGTGTTCTTGGTGGCGGCCCGGGACCTACCTGGCACCCAGGACGTCGAGGCTGCCCCTGAGAGATCCAAATCCGAGGCAGCCGGCCCTCAGCAACGGCCGACTTCGAGCCGACCCACTCCGAGCCAACCCACTCCGAGCCCACCCACCGAAACCCGTTAGTACGCCAGCGGATCCGGCCGGATCTGGAACTTGACGATCTTGCTCGTCGTGCCCTGGCCGCCCTCCAGGTGCCACGGGATGTTGGTGCCGAAATCCGCCCAGACGCCTCGCCCCTTCCACCCGGCGTCCGGATCGTCGATCCGCCCGTCCAATCCCCGGGAGTAGAAGCCCAATGGATAGGGGACCCGCAACCGGATCCACTCGCCTGATTCCGGATTGAGGGCCAACAGGGCATCCGAGGTGGTGCCGTTGGCGATGGGGACGTTTTCGCCCAGCCCCAGCGTGTTGAACTGGTCCACCCAGTTGTAGTAGTGGAAATCGGCGCTCCTCGAGTTGTCGACGTTCTTCATCTGGGGTCCCGGAGTGGGGTACAGTGTCCACCCCTCGGGGCAGTGTTGGCCGGTGGCCTCCGGCCCCGTCAGTATGGCACACTTGCTTCGGTCGAAGCTGGCCAGGTGGCTGCTTCCGGAGAGCGCCGTCCAGACGATCCCGTCCCTGGTGATGTCGATCCCGCGCGGCGAGTATCCCCAATCCTCCTCCGGCACGGCCGGATTTTCGAAGGGAGGCTCGTAGACCTCGGCGGAGCAGGTCGCCGGGGGGTCGTCTCCCAGCTCGAGGCGGATGAGCCGGCCGGGCACGCCACCCGTCCGGGTGACCCAGATGGCGTTATCCACCGGATTGACGATCACTCCATACGCGAAGCCGGTCAGCTGCGTATCCAGACTCGGATCCCCGGGACCGCGGCCCGTGTTCCACGGCTTCGTGATCCGTCCGTCGCCGTTGGTGTCGATCACGGTGGGGCACCAGCCCTGGGCGGCCTCGGCCCGGAGGGTGAGACGCGCCGGCGCCTGGTCCCGTATGGGATCCACAAGGGGCCCTGCGGGGCCGTCGAGAAGGGGGCTGGTCCGTATCCAGCCGATGACGCGGGTGTCACCGCTGAAGTAGAGGGTATTCTCCGAGTCCTCTCCGAACTGGAGATGGTGGGTCCCGAAGCAGGTGTCGATGAGCGTGAATTCCTCGGTGTCCGGGTGAAAGACCGACGCCTGCCGCCCGCTGGCGCTCAGAGGGAAGTACTGGGCAAAACGATTCGCCGACCCCTCCCGGCACCAATCCGGGTTGTCCCCGGTGTTGCGGATCCTCGACGTGAGCCATACCCGTCCTTCCTGGTCCATCATGGGGTTGTGGACGTTGGCGGGGCCCTCCAGGATGATCTCCTCTCCCCAGAAGACCGACGGCTCGAAGCCGGGGGCGGCCGGAAAGTACGGCTGGGTATCGGGATCCCACACGGGTACCCGTATGTCCCGGAACTCGTTGGTCTCGGGGTCCACGATCAGCAGTCGATCGTCCGACATGGAGACGCCGTATACCGGGCCGCCGGCGTTGACCGTGGGATTTCGCTTGTCGGCGGCGACCTCGTCGTGAACGTAGGAAGTGCCGTCGCCCCAGTCCCACAGGGTGAGCACCACGTTCCGCTCTTCTCCCTGGGGCCGGGGGGGTTGGGGCGGCACCTCACCGGCCACGATCCGGTCGGTCCAGTCAGCGAATTGGAGCACGGCCCGCTCCCGGCCCATCGAGCTGAGCACCGAGCTCATCCGGGCACCGCGTTGGCCGAAGGTGACCCGATGATCCCACGCTTCAGCGGTGGTGGAGAAGCGGCGGTCGAGGTGGGTGATCTCCCGGGTGATCCGGTTCCCGAGCTGGTGGCAGAGCTGGCAGCCCTGTTTGAGGTTGTCGATCCACTGTGCCTGCGACCCGACGGAGGGGCTGATGCCGTTCCCCGAGGGCCCGGTGCCTGGGAAGTCGGTGGCAGGGGGGACCTCCAGGAGCGAGTACCAGTAGCTGGCGGGATAAACCGCCGCCTGCTCCTGCGGTGTCTCCGGGTACACGGCGGTGAGCACCAAATCGTCGCCGGGGGTGGCGGCGACCGGCTCGGAATCTGCGAGCCCGTACCCCCGGACCCACACGGTGTAGCTCGCTTCAGGTAGCTCGGGGAGGACGAAACGGCCGTCGTCGTCGGTGACTACGATCTTCGTGAACCCCGTGCCGAGGGCGTCGGTCTCGGCGATGACCCAGACACCGGTCTCGGGGCCGTCCCGGCCCTCGACGACTCCGCTGATGATCTCATCCATCGGAGCTACCTCGGGGGCGCAGGCCGTTGAAGCGAACGTCCATGCCATGGAGGCGGCGAGGAGGATGACCGGACGGACGAAGCGCTCGGACAGTTTCGGAAACCGGTTTACGTATGACACTGCGACCTCCTGGGCCCATGGGCCACCGGGCACGTACACGGGGTGGCTCTGTGTGAGGTTCTGCTCTCGCTTTACTCCGTGATCGCTCCGACCTGCTTGAGCATTGCCAACTCGTCGAAGAACTCCCACTCCTCGGCGACCTTCGTGCCCTCGAAGCGCATGATGACTTGGCCGCCGATGTCAATCTTCCTGCCGGTCGGCTCAATGCCGTCGAGTGGACCGTCGTGCGTGCCGGTCACCCTCCAGCGGGTGGAGATCAGGTTGCCCTCCACCACACGTTGTTCCACCTCCATGTGCATATCGGGGAACGCCGTGAAATATCCCTCGAGCATCCCCCGAAGCTGGTCGATTCCCTCTAGCTCGAGCCCCCCAGGTCCGTGGTATACGTAGTCCTGGGTGCAGAGTTGCGGGAGCAGTTCGACGTTTCGGCCGTTCAACACCTCGTTGAAGATCCGGTAGTGGGTCAGCCGCCTCCCCTCGGCTTCCTGCATCGGCTGTGCCGTCGGCATGACTCCCTCCTTGTCGTGGGTGGCTAACCCATGGTCCACGTCTCGTCGCGCGGGGTTTCCAACGTGGGACGCGGCACGGACGGACGCCAGTATCCTCTACGTACTCCGAAGAGGCTCTCGAGGTGGTTTGATACGGTCGCGGTGACCTGAAGGGTCGCGCGATCGACGAACCGTCACCAAATTGGTCGCCCAGACGCATCGTAATACCCTTTGAAGCGACGAAAGAGGTAGTGGATTGAACACGCAGATTCCGCGGCCGTGTATGATCGGCGCATTTTTTCTTGCGGTGGTCTGGGGATGTACCCGCGACCCCACCACCGTCAGAGTCGATCCGTTCTGCCACCGCAAGCCCGCCTCGGCCATCGTGGTCTTCGACGACGCAAACCTGGAGACGGCTATCAGGAATGCACTCGCCGTCGGTGCCCAACAGGCTCTCACCTGCGGCCTGCTGGAGACGCTGACCACCTTTACGGCTGGGAACGCCGGGATCGCGAGCTTGAATGGGATCGAGAATCTCACGAGGCTGACGGCGCTCTGGATCCGCGCCAACTCGATCACCGACATCAGCCCGCTGAGCGGACTCGTGGGCCTGACCTCTCTCAACCTCGCCGACAACTCGATCACCGACATCGCCGCGCTCGGCGGACTCAGGCGACTCACCTTTCTCGCGATAAATCGCAACCGAGGCATTGTGGACATCAGCGCGTTGAGCGAGCTCACCGAGCTGACGGGCACCCTCTGGATGCACGGCAACTCGGTCACCGACATCAGCGCGCTCGGCAAGCTCACCAACCTGACGGCCCTCAACGTCTGGGATAACTCGATCACCGACCTCAGGGCGTTGGAGGGGCTCACGGGCCTCACGGTGGTCCGCCTGCACATCAACTCGATTACGGACCTCGATGGGTTGGGCGGGCTCACGAACCTGGAGATCGTCTCGCTCCATACCAACCCCGACCTGAGCGACATTCAGCCTCTTCTCGACAACCCGGGGCTTGGAGATGGGGACGATGTGCTGCTCCAGGCCACGAACGTGAGCTGCGCGGACGTGGACGCGTTACGAGCCAAGGGAGTGGCGGTGATCTCCGACTGCTAGAAGCCTGTTGAAAAAGTGGAGTGAGGCCGCGCTAGCGGAGGTGCTGTGACCTTCGACGAGTTCTCCCGCCTGGCCCAGGAGGCCTTCCGGAGCGTTCCCGAGGTGTATCGGGCGGGCGTGGAAGGCGTCACGACGGTCGAGGCCGTGGAGACCCATCCGGAACTCCCCGGGGTGCTCACCATGGGTGAATGTCTCACCCAAGCCTTCCACTCGGAGTGGCAGGGTCCCGAGACCACTCGCTCACGGGTGGTCCTCTACTACGGCTCTTTCCGTAAAATGGCCGAATATGATCCCGACTTCGACTGGGAGGGGGAGCTCTGGGAGACCCTCACCCACGAGCTCCAGCACCACCTCGAGTCCCTGGCCGACGAAGACGCCCTCGAGGCCATGGACTACGCCGTGGACGAGTCGTTCAAGCGGGAGCGGGGCGAGCCCTTCGACCCCTGGTATTTCCAGTGGGGAGAGCCGGTGGGCGAGGGCGTGTACCGGGTGGAGGAGGAGGTGTACATCGAGCGGGTCCTCACGGAGGAAGAGTTCGGTGGCATGGACGAGATCGATTTCACCTGGCGGGGTCAGTCCTATCGGCTTCCGCGGCCCCGGGAACAGGGTGACGTCCACTTCATCGTGGTCGAGGGGACCGAGCCCTTCGTCCAGATCGTCCTGGTGCGGCGCGCGTCGTGGCGGCGGCGGCTCAGAGGGGTGCTAGGCTCCGGAGGCCCCACGGTGCTTGAGAGCAGCGGCGAGGCCCGTCGGGTTGCCCCCAATGGCGACGAGGTCGGTTGAAGCTCTACGCAATCTCTCACCTGCCTCGGCCGAAGGCGTAAGAGAAGTTGATGAGTGGGATGCAGCACGCAGAAGTCCCGCCGACAAAGCCCGCGATGCCCAAGTCTGTGGAGAACCGGTCGCCAATGAAACGGAGGCCGGCCGAGAAGAGCAGGCCGTCCTCGCCCGGCAGGAAGTAGTTCTCGGTGACCAGCTTGATACGCCTGCTGGTGCGGGTTTCACCCCCGATCATCGCGACGGGCTGATTGGAGAATTGGTCGCCTGAGAATCCGAAGCCGAGCCCCAACGTCAGCGCGTGGTCCGGCGTGCCGAACGTTCCGACCGCGTAGTTGATGCCCACGATCTCGTCGTCGAAGAACAGAGCAAGTGTGCCCACGGAAATTGCGGCCCTCGCGGTGCGGAACACCTGCACCTTGGGCGCGACGTAGAACGGCTCCAACTCCCCGAAGAGCACCGGAGCGCCGGCGGCGACGGTAATGCGGTCCGTGAGGCCGACCGCGAAGAACGGGAGGACGATGATGTAGGTGCCGACGTACGCCTCGCCCTTCTTGAGCGTGCGTCCGGTCGCCGTGAAGAAGAGTCGCGACGAGTTGGGATCCTCCCCCCAGAACTCGCCCTCCACGACCCTTCCCTCCGCCGGCCTCGCCACACGGATCTGGGAGCGCTCCACTTCCACGCGAGCGCCCACCAAGGTGACCAGAACGATCGTCTCGCCCTCCACGGCGGTCACACGCCCGAAGAGCACGGAACCGTCCATCAATCGGATCTCGTAGAGGCTCTCCCCCGGAGTGAGCGCCTCCACTCCTTCCTGCGCGATTGCGGGTGTCGCCGCGATCGCGAGAAGCCCCATCGCCAGAAAGGGTCCAACCCACCTTCTGCCGAGCTTCGCCGATGTCGCTCCTGACCGGGTGTGCATTCTTTCCCCCCCCTTGGTTGAGGATCGAGGGGGTGGAGGCGGGTGGTTCCGCTCACCCGCGATTGCACGGGGTGACCCCTCGGAGTTCCGACCCGAGAAGGGTACCCCAATTCGCCCGGGATACGCATACGTATCTTGACGTAGACCGGAGGGAAATTGACGTATGCACGCAGAGCGGCGCCGCAGGCGGGGGAAGGCTGCGGTATCGCCCACCGCACCCTATTATCTTGGTCCACCGACCCCTGAGGAGGGCACCATGAGGCGCACCGTCACGCCGATCCTGATCGCGTTCGTTGCCTTATCCACCGTCGGCCTGGGGCGAACCGTCGCGCAGTCCTCCTCCCCGGCCGTCGCGCGCCTCTCGCTGGCCGGGCCCGCCAAGCGCTACTGCTCCGCTATCTGGGTCTCGGAGCGGGACCGGCAGGAAGCGCTCTACAACAGCGTTCTGCTGCAAGATCCAGGTGCCCAGTCAGGCGGGGGTATGGTGGACCAATACGAAAGCGGCCGTCTCCGTTTCGAGGTCGACGATGAGCGCCGGATCGTCACGGCGTCTCGGGACGGTGTCTCGGCCAGCGTCCGTCACTTCGGCGATCAGGGTTGCGTGATCCTGCGGCCCGAAACCGACGAGCCGCTCTTCACGCCGCAGTGGGTCACGAGCACCTTGCCCGACGCGGCGTCGACACCGTGGCCCATGGGGGACAAGCTGCCCGACGCGCCGCTGCCCGCGGACGTCGATGCGGCGCTCCTCGATCAGGCTGCACGCACCTTCTTCTCAAACGATTTGGACCGCCGGGCAGCGTTCCTCGTCGTCCATCGAGGTAGGATCGTGAAGGAGGAGTACGGCTCGGGAGCCCACCAGGACATGCAGCTCGAGAGCTGGTCGATGGGGAAGAGCATGACGGCCACCTTCATCGGCCGCCTGATCGAGATGGGTCGACTCGAGCTCTGGCAGCCCGCGCCCATAGCCGAGTGGCAGCTCACCCCCGACGACCCTCGCAGCGAGATTCGGATCGCTGATCTCCTCCGGATGTCCAGCGGGCTGCGCTTCAGTGGAGGCGGATCGACCGCCGAGCAGATGGCCGCCTCCTTCATCCCCGGGTTCGCGGACCACGGGCTCGGATACTCGGCCCCGATCGACATCTTTCGCTTCTCGGCCAGCCGCGACGCCGAGCATCCGCCCAACACGGTCGGACGATACCGGAACTCCGATCCGTGGACGCTGGGATACATCGTGCGCACGACGGTGGAGCACGAGCTCGGTGAGGAGTACCTCACGTGGCCCCAGCGCGCGGTCTTCGACAAGATCGGGATCCGTCGTTTCGTGATGGAGACCGATATCTACGGCAACTTCATCCTCACCGGCTACAACTACGGCACCGGGCGCGACTGGGCACGGCTCGGGCTTCTCTATCTCCAGAAGGGAATGTGGAACGGAGAGCGGCTGCTGCCCGAGGCGTTCGTGGATTTCGTCCAGACCCCCGCACCGGCGTGGGACCCGCCCGTCTATGGCGGCCTCTTCTGGCTCAACCCGGCGGACGAGACAGGACGTGGACAACGCATCCCCACCCTGCCGGCCGACGCGTACAACGCGGCCGGCGCGGGCGACCAGCGCACGTATATCATCCCGTCACGCGACCTGGTTATCGTGGTGATGAGCCACCGGGCGGGCGGCAATTTTGCTCCGGATCGGAGGGTTCGGGAGTTCGAGGCGCTGGGGCTGGCGGTGAAGGCGGTGGACCCGACGTGGAGCTGGGAGTAACGGGCGGCCGCCCACCGCTAAGGCGCCCACTCGATACGCGGTGAAGGCGGTGGCCATGAGCGACTCCGATCCCATGATCTCCTCTGAATTCGTCACGCTCCAGACCGCGCTGGCCGGGCGCTATTCTCTGCAACGGGAGCTGGGTCGGGGCGGCATGGGCATCGTTTTCCTGGCTCAGGAGGTGGCACTGGACCGACCGGTCGCCCTCAAGCTGCTTCCGTCCGAGCTCGCTACCCGGGAGGATGTCCGCAGCCGCTTTCTCCAGGAGGCGCGGACCGCGGCCAAGCTCTCCCATCCGCACATCGTCCCGGTCTTCACGGTCGACGAAGTCGACGGGTTCGTCTTTTATGCGATGGCCTTGATCGACGGCGAGACACTCGGGGAGCGAGTACGCTCCAGGGGGCCGCTTTCCGACGCCGACGCCACCCGGTTGCTGCGTGAGATCGGCTGGGCGCTTGCCTACGCCCATCTCCAGGGCGTCGTCCACCGGGACGTGAAGCCGGACAACATCCTCCTCGAACGGGGGACCGGGCGGGCGCTCATCACGGACTTCGGGATCGCCCAGGTGGGGGACGTCTCAGGAGCCGGATCGGAGGCGGGCTCGGAGCCCGAAGGCACGAACCAAGTTCTGGGTACGGCCGAGTTGATGAGTCCCGAGCAGGCGAAGGGCGCTCCGGTGGATGCCCGCAGCGACTTGTACTCCCTTGGTGCGCTCGGCTTCTACGCGGTGTCTGGCCGCTTCCCGTTCGAAGGCTCGTCGGCGTCCGTCGTGCTGGCCAAGCACGTGACCGAGCCCGCGCCGCCGGTTGCCTCAATAGCGCCTCAGGTCTCGGCACCCCTGGCGCGCGTCATCGATCGCTGTCTTCGGAAGGAGCCCGACCAGCGCTTCGCAGACGGTGGAGCGATTGCCGATGCTCTGGCCCACGATACCGCGGTCGACCGCCCCCTCCCGGTTCCACTCCGCGTGTTCGTCAAGCGTCTTCGTGCGGTGGCTCAGTCGGCCTTCATGCTGTCATTGCTGCTGTCCATGTTCGCGGGTCCATGGCTGGAGGACGCCCGGATCGGTGTCCTTGGACTGATCGGCGTCCTGGTCGCGGCCTTGGCAGCGATCCTGGGCGGGCACGCGGGGAGCCTGGCCTTTCAGGCCCGTAAGATCCTCAAGGCCGGCCATACGTTGGAGGATACTCGACTCGCGCTTCAGCTGGACGTGACCCGCCTCAACGAGGAGCTCCGATTCGAAGTAGGGGACCGCCGCCTCGGCTCGCCTGTCGCTATCAGTGGGCTGGTCACGGGGATCGGCGCGTTCGGGGCTGTCGGAATTTTCGGGGGGCCCCGGTTCCTGCTAGGCGTGGGCGCGCTCGGCATCATGATCGGCTTGATAGCGACCATACGAAGGGTCGTTCGGGGGGCAAAACCTGCCGAGTTGGCGGGCAAGGGCCTGCTGAAGCTCTGGGGTGGCCGGTTCGGTGACTGGGTCTTCAAGCTCGGCGGGCTCGGGCTGCGCGACGCCGCGCCCGTGGGTATCGGCGCCTACCGTCCCACCGAGATGGCCATCGGCCTAGCCGCCAACAAGCTCTTCGAGGAGCTGCCGAAGGAGACACGGCGCGAGCTGGCGGGACTCCCCGACACCGTTCAGAAGCTGGAGGAAGACGTCCGGGCCCTACGTCTCCAGGTCAAGGAACTGAACAGCGTATTGGCCGAGATCGGGGACGACCCGGCCGCTCCAGGCCGCGAGGAGCGAGGAAGAGTCCGCCGCGAGGTGGAGGCCACGAGGGACGAGGCGGTGGCCCGACTGCGCGAGGCGGTCACCGCGCTGGAGCAGATCCGCCTGGGCCTCCTTCGCATGCACGCCGGTGAGCGAGTGATTGCGAGTGTGACCATGGAGCTGAAGACCGCCAAAGACCTGTCCGACGACATGGCGAATTTGCTGGAGGGGCACCGCGAGGTGGAGCGGCTGCTGGCCGAGCGACGGGCTACCGGAATGATTACGATCGTCGAGGAGTGAAGGCCCCCGGAGAGCCCTACCCGATCAGCCAAATGTAAAGCCGTGCTGTCTAGCAGACGCCTTGCTACCAGTGCTTGGTCGGCCGACGTTTGGCCAACCCTTGGAATGAGTCTGTAGGCCAAGGAGTACAGATGGACTCACGTCTGCCCTACTGGAGAAGAAACATGCGACTCCTGCTTGTGATGTTCGCCGTCGGGTGTCTACCGGGGGTCGTACTGGCCCAGGGTCCGGACACGGTGTTTCTCGAAGACCTCACGTGGACCGAGGTGCGCGACGCGCTCGCCGCCGGCACCACGACGGTCATCATCCCGACCGGTGGGACCGAGCAGAACGGGCCCCACATGGTGCTGGGCAAGCACAACTTCCTGGTTCGCTACAAGGCTGGAGAGGTCGCTCGACGTCTCGGAAACGCCCTGGTGGCCCCCGTCATGGCATATGTGCCGGAGGGGGACGTCGACCCACCGACCGGGCACATGCGTTTTCCCGGCACGATCACGACGCCGCCGGAGGTGTTCGAGCAGGTGCTGGAGTTTGCCGCCCGAAGCTTCAGGCAGCACGGGTTCATCGACATCGCGCTCATGGGGGACAGCGGCGGTAATCAGGCCTCGCAGGCCGTCGTGGCCGAGCGCCTCAACCGGGAGTGGGCCGACACTCCGGTCCGTGTGCATCACCTCACGGACTACTATCCCGGTCCCGGGGACGCCTGGCTGGTCGCACAGGGTGAGCGCGAGGAGGATGTCGGTTCGCACGCCGGCATGCACGACACCACGGCTCTCATGTTCCTGAACCCGGCCATGCTACGGCTCGACGAGCTGGCACCCCACACGAGCGGCGACGGCAGCGGCGTGGTCGGCAACCCCGCCCGCTCGACAGCCGCGTATGGTGAGCAGATCCTGGAGATGCAGATCGACGCCGCGGTGCGTCAGATACGCGCACTTCGTGAACGAAGTCAACAGTAGGGCAGAGGAACAATATGGCCTACCAACCCGTGGATTTCGGGGCGCGACGTGTCTGAATCCGACGTTCTTCTGACCATAGCGGAGGTAGCGGTCGCCTTCGCCGGGTTCGCAAGCCTCGTAGGTGTGCTCGGCCAGAGGACGTCAGCCGATGACCCGCGAGTCATCGGCGTTCGAATGCGGGGCATGCTGCTGAGCAGCCTCATGGTAGTGACGTTCTCGCTCTTTCCGATTCTTCTCGCCCGGTACGGGGCGAGTCCGGACGTTCTATGGATGGGATCCAGCCTGGCCCTGCTGGCCGTAACCGTGTGCTACTACGTGTGGTTTTGGGCGGCTCTTCAAACACTGAGTCGAGCCGACATCCCCACGACCAAATTCCAATGGCGTGTTGTTATTCCGACACTGCTAATTGTGGCGGTAGGTTTGGGAACGCTCCTTGGGGTGAACGTGTTCCTAGCCACTCCCGCGGTTTACTTGACGGCGCTGGCGCTGCTGCTCTTCCAGTCTGGGTTTGCCTTCTGCTTGATCGTTTTTTCGTTTTTGCCTCGGGCCGAGGCGGGTGGGGGACGGTATGAGAAACCGTAGGTTCGGGGAGGGTTGACGATGGCGTACTACTTGGTGGAAGCGGCGGCGAAGGAAGAGCGACTTCCAGAGCTTGGGAATCGGCTGGAAAAAGAAGAGTTCCTTTCCATGCGTCCCTTCGGCCCCTCCGTCACGTTCTCGCTGCGTGGTGCCCGCAGGCGCCCCGACGGCGGCGTGGTCTGGGAAGAAGAGGACTACTGTTCTCCACCACTCGCTCAGGAACGCGCTGCCGTGCTGGACGAGTACTTTGACAACCTGCGCGTCACGTCCGTCCAGAAGAATGAGGGGTGGGCCCAGATCCGTGATCTGCCACCGCTTTTCCCGGAGTTGGTGGATTAACGCTTGGCGGCGCTGTCCCCGGCCTAACCGACTGCGGCCGACTTCTCCTGCTGAGCCGGTTGATCCATGCGCGCTTTGATCGACGAAAGGAGGGTGGGCTCGAGTACTGCGAACCGGGCGAGCCGGCAATTCGGATTCGGATGATCCGGGTCGGAGACGATGTAGTCTCCCTTTCGCGCGACTCCTGGGATTCCGACCGGTAGAACAAAGACCTCAGCCATAACCGACTTCCAAGTCCAGGGTGGATCCCCTGAGCTCAGACGCCAACGGGTTGGCCGGGTGGGGTATTATTTTTCGTATTCGAGTCATCAACGTTATTACTCCTTCTGTTACGCTGTCAACGAAATTCCCCGGAGGACCTCCTGAGCCGGTACGACGTTGGCCCTTCGAACGGTTCGATCTCATTTCAAGCACGAACGTTCGCTAGCATTAGAAACGCTGGCGGCCTCTGCTGCGGGAGGTGGGCGCCAACCGTAGAGTGCATCAGGGAACGAAAAAACGATGCCCAAGAGTTATGTCAGTAAACCCGTCTCGGAGTCAGCGCACCGCGTGAGCCACTTCTCCGAGGTTTTCAGCGCTCAAAGGGGGGACCCATGCGTCTGCTCACGATCATGATTTTCGCCGCCTTTGCGTTTTCGCCCGGCGGGGGCGGAGCACAAGCGTTCCAAGCCGTTGACGCGGACCCGAACATGCCTACTCGAGAGGGCTTCGACACCGATCGAGCGATCTTTTGGAGAGCGCCCAATTTCGTTCCCTTCAGAAATCCGGTTTGGCGACCGCTGAGCGATGCCCTTCGCTCCGGGGACGTCGCCGACGATACGCCCGTCCTCGTATTCGAAGTCGCGGGATCGACATTGGTGTTGGTCTCCGGCCAGATGGCGTACCACCACGTGGCCCAGGGTCACATGTACGGTGAGCCCTGGATGGTCACTTTCTGAGTGGTGTGCAACTCAGGGGTCAGGATGACTCCAAGTATCGATGGCGTGACGCACACCTTCGCGGAGCATGGGCTCTACAACGGATTGTTCTTGATGCGGGATGAAGAGACCGGAACCTTCTGGGACCATTTGACCGGCGAGGCGGTCTACGGACCGCAAGTGGGTACCGCCTTGGAGCTCGCCAACCTTCTCCACTCCAGAGCCGGCCAGGTCCTGGAGAACGATCCCGATGCGCTCATCGCGCTGTCGGATCGGGCCATGAGGGCCGATGAGGATATGGAGCCCCGCAGCTTGCTCGCGCGGGTGGGTGGGCGGCTCTCCAGCATGTTTCTCAGAACGGTCAAAGAGGAAGATGATCGGCTCCCGACCATGGACATCGGCTTGGGAATCTGGGACGGCGAAGAGGCCCGGTACTACTCCTATGAGCGTGTCGTGGCGGAAGACAGAGCGGTCCTCGACACGTTCCAGGGGAAGCGGACGCTGGTGTTTCTCGACCCGTCCTCGTTTGTGCTGTCGGCATTTCTCGTGGATGCCGATGGCCTGCGGTGGGACGGGGACGTTCTTCGATTGAGCAATGACCAGTACGTCGAGGGGAGCGTCCTTTACGATCCTGATGGCACCAGGGCGAGCGGCGCCAGACCACTTCAGATCTTCACGCGGTGGTACGGGTTCTCTCTGACGTTCCCGGATACGGAGATCTACGCCGAGGGGCGCTGAGCGGGCGAACGCTTCGCTCCTCTCTACGGCGCGCTGCTCGCCGAGCTCCGCCGCAGAGGGGAGGCCGTCTCCACGATGGACCTGCTCATCGCGGCAGCTGCGCGCACCCACGACGCTCCCGTCGTCACGCGCAACGCGCGCGATTTCGAGCGCGTGCCGGGGCCGGACGTTTTGAGCTACTGAGGGGCCGGCGGCTCGTCTAGGTGTGCTCTCCTACCGAGTGCCCGAAGGCCTCCAGAGCGGAGATGATCTCTTTTACGTGCTCCCTCCCGCGTGTCTCCAGGTGCATCACCACCTGGACGTCGCCTACGGTAATGTCGGCGAACGCCCGACGGTGGCGGATTTCGAGAACGTTGGCACCCAGACCGGCCACGATCTTGCTCAACGCCGCTAGCGACCCGGGACGGTCCCGCACGGTGACCATCAGCCTGGCCATCCGCCCATCCGCCACCAATCCCCGTTCGATGATACGGGCGATCATGTTCACATCGATATTGCCGCCGCACAGAACCGCGGCAACCACGTCGTCGGCACCGAGCGGGATTCGCCCGCTCACCAACGCCGCCAGCGGTGTTGCTCCCGCCCCCTCGACCACGGTTCGCTCGCGCTCCAGCAGCAGTAGGATCGCGCTTGCAATCTCCTCCTCTTCGACGAGCACGATGTCATCCACGTACTCTTCGATCAAAGGAAACGCCAGGTCGCCGATTCGCTGCACGGCGATGCCGTCGGCGATCGTCTCCGCGTTCTCGACGTGCGTCACCTCACCCAACTCTCTTGCGCGGAACGCCGCGGGCACGGCGGCAGCCTCGACGCCGATCACCCGGAGCGAAGGCTTCAGAGCTTTGACGGCAACCGCGATTCCCGAGATGATCCCGCCTCCACCGATGGGGACCACCACGTGGGTCAAGTCCGCTACCTGCTCCACGAGCTCCAGGCCGATAGTCCCCTGGCCCGCAATGACCGCCAAATCGTCGAAGGGATGCACCATGGTGAGGCCGTCCTGATCCACCATGCGGTGGGCCTCGGCCAGGGCTTCGGAGACCGTTTCCCCATGCAGGATCACCCGCCCTCCGAAGCGACGCGTGTTCGCGCTCTTGACCAAGGGTGTACCGATCGGCATCACGATCGTCGCCGGAATCCCGAGGCGCGTGGCATGGTACGCGACCGCTTGGGCGTGGTTTCCGGCACTGGCCGTCACGATGCCCCGTCCACGTTCTTCGTCTGACAACTGAAGCAGCTTGTTGAGAGCCCCGCGGTCCTTGAACGAGCCCGTGCGCTGGCGAGTCTCGAACTTGAGCCAGAGCGAGCACGCCAGAAGATCGCTGAACGCCATCGATCTCGTGCAGGGCGTGAGCACCACCTCATCTCCGAGGCGTTCCCTCGCCTCGAGAATGTGAGGCAGAGTCAGCGAAGAAGACGCTCCTGGGACGTGCGGCTTATTTCTTGGAACGAGGTCCTCCTCGGTCGGCGGTAGGGCCTACCGAACTCATCACGCGGCGGTAGGGCCTACCCAACTCATCGCGCGGCGGTATGTAATCAAGCGAAGGGAGGGGCCCGTCAAAAGCAAGGAAGTTCACGGTGTGTAGGTGAAGCTTCCCGTCATGATTGCCCCGCCCCGACGGCCGGGGCATGTTTCCCCACTTCCAGATCTTGAGCAGCGGCTTGCGAATTACAAGCAGCAGCCGCCGAACAATAGGCAATTGCTTCCGAGCGAGGCACCGAGCATTGGCCCACATCCCCTACGTGCCGTACGAAGAGGCTCAGGGCGCCCTCGCGGAGCTGTATCGGCGATACGGTGGCCCGGAGATGAAGGTGGACCACATTGTCCGGATCCACTCCCTGAACCCACCCTCCATGGAGCATCACATGCAGCTCTATGGACACCTCATGCGGGGACCGTCCCCCTTGAGCCGTGTCCAGCGGGAGATGATCGCCGTGACGGTCTCAGCGGCGAACGACTGCTTCTATTGAATCAACCACCACGGAGCGGGACTCCGTAGGCTCACGCAAGACGCCGAGCTGTCGAGGGCGCTCGCCCGCGACTACCGGAAGGCCGATCTGGAAGTCGAGGACCGGGCGATGCTCGATTACGCCGTGAAGTTGACCCTCACGCCGGGGAAAGTGGACGAGGGGGATGTCGCACGCCTCCGCGACGTGGGATTCGACCAAACCGCGATTCTCGACATCTGTCAGGTCGTCTCCTACTTCAATTTCGTCAACCGCCTGGCCGACGGTCTGGGCGTCGAACTCGAGGACTACTGGCGGCAGGAAGACCTCACTATCACCCGTTCCGAGTTCGAAGAGCAACGAGGGCGCGGCGACGTTTGGTAGCGAGGCAGCTCAGGGAGGGAATCCGGGTAGCCGGGCTGCAGCGGCTTTGCGTTGGCAGAGGCGCCGAAGTATGATCCGCCTTCCGGCTGTTTGGTCATGCCGACCAGGCTGCCCCCATAGGCTGGGCCAAGGATGGTGGTACCGTGGCGCGTGTACTCATCGTCGACGATGAACCGACGGATCTGGCAATTATTCGAGCTATCGTCGAGCCATTGGGTCACGAGGTCCATCTTGCCTCGGATGGCGAGGAGGCCTTCAGGAAATTCCTGAGGAAGGACATCGAGCTCGTCATTACGGATATCGAGATGCCTCGAGTGGACGGGTTGGAATTCATCGAGGCGTTGCAAGGGTTGTATCCCGACACGAAAATCATCGCTGTATCCGCCGGGGGGCCGGACCGCCTCCGTGCTGCGGAGCGCGCGGGTGCCTCCGTGCTGATCAGCAAGCCCGTCGGCCCCGAAAAGCTGGGCAAGGCCTTCGCGGAGTTAGGCCTCGGCTGAGTGAGGGCAGACCTCCCCCCCCCTCCATTTCTACGTTATGCCGTACCTGGAAGGGGAGTCGCTCATTGCACGAGCCCGCCGGGGTGCAACCGCCCGATCGACGATCGATGCCACCGTGGTGAACAGGAGCAAATAGCTCAACCCAACGATCAGCGTGGAAAGGCCCTCGACGACGCCCGCTCCAAAATCGAAACGTGACACCGCGATCAAGACCAGAGGCACGAAATAGAAGATGCCGTTCCAGCGCCCGAGAAAACTCATGCGCAAGCGCTTTTCACGATGGAGTAGGTAGGAATCCAGCACATATTGGGAAAACGCCACTACAATGAGAATGGGCAGAGCGGCCGTTACCCGCCCCGCGATAGCGGCCCCCGCGAGTCCCGAGGTGACGAACAGAAAATCGGACGTGTGATCGAACAGTTGTCCTCGAGGCGACGCGGTGCCTCGCCGACCCGCCACGATACCGTCGAGAAAATCCGTCGCGATCGCGAGTATCATCAACGCCAGCAGCAAGGGCGCGGACATGAATTCCGGTTGCGCGAAGGCCAGTGCCGCTGGCACAGCCAATAACAAACGGAGACCAGTAAGCAGGTTAGCCATCAGCGATCACCGGTTCGCCATTACCGACCGAATAAGTCCCGCTGCGCTCGCCGCCAAAAGAGAAGTCCGATCCCGGCATTGAACAAAATAAAGAAATTGTGCTGGACGAAACCGAACGCCGCCATCTGTCCCTCATTCTCGGGGAACAGGATCACCCAGGAGGTGATCGCCGCGGCGCGCATCGGGGTGGGTACGGTGGCCGCGAAGAAAATCACGGGCAGGAAACCGAGCGAGGAGGCGAAGGAAGCCTCCACGCCAAACAGGTTGAGCGCAATCGTATAGACCACCACGGCCGTGAGCAACGCGGGTGAGCGCAGTAGGAAGAACGCCCCATAGTGCCAGGGTTTGGCCAACTTGAAGGCGTGGAGAATTCGCTTATCCCGCAAATGGTTGTTGGGTAGGATCTTACCCTGGAAGTAGAGAATCCACAGGATGAGAACTACTGCCGCCACCAGGGCGATCGGGGGAATGAGCCCGAATACCTCGGGGAGCGTGTCACGGCTCACGAAGAATCCTATCGTGGCCCACACGAGCAGATAGAACATTTCGCAGAACATGATGAACAGCATGACCGAGCCGACCTCCCAACCCGGTACCTGGTCGCGCTTGTTGAGATAGTAGGCCATGGCGCCCTTGCCGATCTGCTCATTGAAAATGGAGATGATGTAGGCGCTGGCACGGATGGGCAGGATGTCCCGGTACCTGATTTCCTTGATGAACCAGCTGAGTGCGCGAGTCACCACCAGGGTGTCGATGGCGAACTACAGGAACGAATACACCACCATCA
>JADFMD010000144.1 GCA_022564055.1 Gemmatimonadota bacterium | reverse complement strand
CTCGGCAGCCACCTCGCCTGGCTCGGCGATGAGCACACAGTAGCTCTTCGCGGCTCCCCGCCCGACGCGGCCCCTCAACTGGTGCAGCTGCGACAATCCGAAGCGTTCGGCGTGCTCCACCACCATTACCGACGCGTTGGGCACGTCGATACCGACTTCGATCACCGTCGTCGCGACCAACACATCGAGGTCCCCGGCAAGAAACGCCCGCATCACCTCATCTTTTTCGGCGCTGGAGCGCTGGCCGTGAATGAGACCCACCCGCCGGTGTTTGAAGGCCTCGGCCGAGAGACGCTCGTATTCTTCGGTCGCGGACCTCAGGTCCATCGTCTCCGACTCCTCCACCAACGGGTAAACGATGTACGCCTGACGGCCCGCCTCGAGTTCCTTGTCCACAAAGCGGAGGACCTCGTCTCGCTTGCTCGGATACCGGAGCAACGTCTTCACGGGTTTCCGGCCTTCGGGCATCTCGTCGAGGACGGAAAGATCGAGATCTCCATACAGCGTCATCGCCAGTGACCTGGGGATCGGCGTGGCCGACATGATGAGCGTATCCGGCGGAGTTTCGCGCTCCACAAGCGCCATCCGCTGTCTCACGCCGAACCGGTGTTGTTCGTCGACCACCACCAAGCCGAGATCTCGAAATTCCACTCCTTTCTGGATCAGGGCGTGCGTGCCGACCGTGAGGGCCGAGGTACCGTCACGAAGCGCCTCCAACGATCGTTTTCGCTCTGCGGTCCCCAACTGGCCCGTGAGGATCTGGACGGTCATGCCGAGGGGCTCTACGAGTTCTCTCATTCTGCGTAAGTGCTGCTCCGCGAGCAGCTCCGTCGGCGCCATGAGGACCGCCTGGCGTCCACTCTCCACGGCAAGAAGCATGGCAAAGAGCGCAACGATGGTCTTTCCCGAGCCGACGTCCCCTTGCACGAGACGGTTCATCCTCCGGTTCGAACCCATGTCTGCGTAGATCTCGCGGAGGACCCTCGCCTGTGCTCCCGTCAGCTCAAACGGCAACGCCTGGTGGAGAGGCCGGATGAGCTCGTTGGTGCGCTCGAACACGAGTCCGGGCTTCTTGACGGTTTCTTGGTAACGGACCTGAGCCTGGACGAGCTGAAGGAAGAAAAGCTCGTCGAAGGCGAGGCGGCGGCGGGCGGCCTCCACGACGCTCAACGAAGAGGGTCGGTGGAGCACCCGGAGGGCATCGCCGAGGCCCGGCAACGAGAGCGTCTTCCGCTCCTCTCCGGTGAGAAACTCCTCCTCGACCACCTCGCTCAGGAGCACGTCGAGATTCTTCTCGAACAGCCCCCGCAGCACCCATTGCGGCACCTCCTCACTCGCCGGATAGGTGGAAAAGACGTGCCCCTTCGACATCTGAGCTGGAGCGTCGTCCGAGGCGCGGGCCAACACCGTGAATTCCCGTGGCTGAAGCTGCCTCCCGTGGAAGAACTTCACGGGGCCCGTCACCAGAAGGAGGTCCCCTTCCTGAAGCTTCCGCTCCAACCAGGGCTGCCCAGGCCAGGCGCACGTGATCATCCCCGAATCGTCCTGCAGGACGGCTTGAAAGATGCGGAGCCCCTTCCGAGTGGGGATCACACCCTTCGAGCGTATGCGCCCGACGGCCGTGACCTCGGTACCGACCTGCAGGCTGTCCATCGGCTCGATCGTGGACGCGTCGTCGTAGCGCCGCGGCACGTGATAGAGGAGATCGCGGGCGGTCACGATTCCCATGCGCCCCAGCGCCTCGGCCCGGACCGGACCCACCCCCTTCAGAAACTGGACCGGCTTGTCCAGCCTGAAACCGTTCACTCCTCGAAGACCCCCTCTACGAAATCATCGGGATCGAAGTCGGACAGATCCTCGATCCCTTCTCCGGACCCCACGAGCTTGACCGGCAACCCGAACTCCTGTTGGAGACCCACCACGATACCACCCCTGGCCGTGCCATCCAACTTGGTCAGGATGATACCCGACAAACTGACCATGTTGTTGAAGGCGCGCACCTGAGCCACCGCATTCTGGCCCAGCGTCGCATCCAGGACCATCAAACATTCGTGCGGAGCCCCCTCACAGCGGCGGCGAATCACACGATCGACCTTCTGAAGCTCCTCCATGAGGTTCCGCTGGGTGTGGAGACGGCCGGCGGTATCCACCAAGACGACGTCCACCCCCCGGGCCTCGGCGGCGTCGATGGCGTCGAACGCCACGGCGGCCGGATCGCCCCCTTTTTGCCCCGCCACGAAATCCGCCCCCGCCCGCTCCGCCCACACACGAAGCTGCTCAATCGCACCCGCTCTGTAGGTGTCCGCAGCCGCGATGATCACACTTCGGCCCTCCACCCGAATACGGTGCGCGAGCTTGGCCACAGAGGTCGTCTTGCCCACCCCGTTCACACCAACGATCAGGTAGACCGTCGTACCCGTGTCGGCCATTTGAAGAAAGGAAGATCTTGCAGGCTCGAGGATCCGGGCGATCTCATCCGTGAGGGCGCGCCTCAATTCCGATCCGCCGGACACCTTACCTCGCCGCGCGAGTAAATCGACATGGTCGACGAGTCGCAGGGTGGCGTCCACGCCGAAGTCAGCGGCGAGGAGGCGCTCCTCCAACGATTCCAACGACTCTTGGTCGACCCCTCCCACCGCGACCCGGACATCGGTCAACGCGAGATCGACCACCCGCCTCCAAAGACCCTTCTTCTTCTCGCCCCCTCGCTTGAACAATCGGGCCATGGTCAGTCCCGGGTCATCCCGCCTAACGTAGCCCGCCCCGCCGGCGACCTATCCATTCGGCAGAAAGAAGCACGAGTATGAGAATGTAGGAGCCCGGGTGGGTCCGTAGGGGCGCGCCGCGCCCTCTTCTGGTCCGGCGACCGGCGTTCTCATCCGAAACCTCTGTGGAGATGGCGACCGGCTGGCGGAAGAGCTCGAGGCTGTGGCGCTCGCTCTCGATCCGGCCGCTTCCGAGAACACCATCGTCTTCGGGGCGCGTGATCCGGTACGAGTACTCGGCCACGGGAAGCGCCCTCGTCCGTGCCCGGCCGGCGCCATCCACCACCACCGTGGTATCGAGCACCACCGAGTCACCCAGGGTGAGCACCACTTCCAGTTCTTCTCCGATCGAACCCAGAGCTCGCCACTCCATCAACTCACGAGAGCTCCACACGCGTTTCGCCGGCCGTACATCCCTTCCCCCGTTCTGGGATGGTGAGGCGAGCAGCCATCCCGCGACGCCCGCCCATAACCTACGATACGCCTCCCGGGCCGGGCCCTCACGGAACGCCCAACGCCAAAATCCCGACGCCAGAACCACCGCCCGTCGACGTCCTCGGTTCTCGTTCAGCACGAGCGCTGCTTCCGCGGGTCCCAGCCCCTGCCGCTGAAGCGGAATAGGGGTCGGCGCCGTCCGCGGTACCCGTAGGGGCAGGATATCGGTCAATGGCGGAACGCCCGTCAGATCCGCTCCGGATAAACTGGCGGCGACGGCGGAGGGAGGCAGATCCGGTGTGGCATACCACTCGCCATCCAAACGGGGCCGTGCCTCCACTCCAGAGAGGAGTGCTCCCGCGGGATCCGACGGAAAGACGATCGATCTCGGGGCCTCGCCGAGGGCCGTCCTCACCCAATCTGGCGCGCCCCCACCGAGGCCATGGATGACCACGAAGTCCGCACCGGAAAGTGCCGCCCTCACCTCGTCCTCATCTACGGGGGGTCCGACCTGAGCGCCCGAAGCCAAGCGCAGGTAGCGGCCTCCGCTTATTCCGAGAAATCCGCTGGCGTCCAGCCCCGTCACTTGTGAGAGTACCGGGAGCAAAAAACGAGGCTCCCAGTCCGGCTGGAGGGAAAGAAGCACCAGGCCGCCCGCCTCCGGATCGACCTCTGTGTAGGCGGACTTGGCATCGTCCGCTTCGAATCCGTCACCCGGCAAACTCACCACCAGGCGATAACGGAGCCAGCCGGTGTCCCGAGGAGCCGGCAGCCGGAGGGTCGCGGTGGCGAGAAGGCCAGGCTCCGCGGGTAAAACCCCAGCCGAGGCGACGAGACGTTCTTCCTCCCACACCTCGACGCGGATCGTATCCCCCGGAACGGTCCCCTCGGAGAACAGGGCGATCCCTACGGATAGCGGGGTGCCCGATTCGGCACGAGGCGGAAGCTCGAAGCGGGCCACGCCCGCGTTACGGACCACCCCACCGCTTCGTTCAATCCGAACTCCGACGGTGGATCGACCTACCGTGAGCTCCGCTTCCACCGGATCGTCGAGCCGGAGATCCGAGAGGACCGTCACCGTTCTGGCTCCGGCCTCCGCCACCCGGGCGAGAGCAGGTGCGAGTCTGGATGCAGACGCGAGGGGAAGTAGCGTATCAAGAGACTCGAGAGGCACAATCTGAGGAGTTTCGCCGAAAACCAGGACCTGGGCGCCCGCCTCGGCGAGTTCCACTGCTCGCTCCAACGCCACCGTCCAGTTGTCGTCACCCTCCGATGCTTCGGCGGACATGCTCGCAGACGCATCCAACAGGACCCAACTACCCTCGGACGTACCGTTCCCCCGGCCCCCCGGAAGCCGCGGATCCCAGAGCAGGAGAAGCACGAGCACGAGGATCGAACCGCGGATCGCACCGAGGAGCCCTCTGCCGGGGATGGGGAGTTCGCGCCGGACGTAAATCCAGGCCGCAAATCCTCCCGCACCGGCCATCAGAATCCCAAGGGCCAGCCAGGAAAGGGTCACCGCGCTCCCGCGTCGGGCGTGTCAGCGTCCCCGAGGACGTTCATGGCAAGCCGAAGGTCCCAGGGAAGAGGAAGCCGATCGAGGAGACTCAGGCGAGGACGGCTCTGCGCCTCCCATTCTTCCCACTGGTCCTTGGCCACCGGGTCGCCCGCAGGCAACTTGATGGCGAGCGGGTCCTCGGCTTTCCCGCGGATGCGCATCTCATAGTGAAGGTGGGGGCCCGTAGCCAGGCCCGTCATCCCCACGTACCCGACGATGTCACCCTGGTCCACCCGGCTCCCCACCGACTTTCCGCTGGCGAAGCGACTCATGTGGGCATACCGCGTGGTCCATCCGTTCGAATGCCGGATCAGGATGGTATTGCCGTAGGTGCTCTGCCTTGCGCGCTCGATTATGACGCCGTTTCCGGTGGACCGTACCGGAGTTCCCGTTGCCGCAGCGAAATCCACACCTCGATGCGCCCGCCACGTCCGCAAAACAGGGTGGAACCGGTTATTCGTGAAACCACTGGAGATTCGGTAACGGAGCGCGATCGGGCTGAGAAGGAAGGCCAGGCGCACCGAGTTCCCGTCCTCGTCGTAATAGGTCCCGGCTCCGTCTCCGTTGGGGTCGAACCAGACCGCCCTATACGCACGTCCGCGGTTCACCAACTCCGCGGAAAGGACGTGCCCCACCCGCATGGTTCCGTCTGGCCGAACGTCCCGCTCGAAGGAGAAACGGTAGAAATCTCCCGGCCGGATTCCCCGGAGGAAGTCCACCTGCCATTGGAAGATATCTTGGAGATCCAGAATGAGCTTGGCGCGGTCAGCGGAATCCACGCGTTTCAGGCCCTCCGTCGCGAACACGTCCTCCCAAAGCGACCGCTGAATTTCGCCAGACGCCCACACCGTATCCTTGACCACGGGCGTGGTTATCAAGCGTGAGTTCCAGCCCCCGGAGGAGGGCGTCATCCGGACGGTGACATCCGCGTCCAGCGTGATATCGACCGCCCGCAACTCGGAGGGCGCCGCGGTGAGCCAGCGGAAGGCCACTTCGGTACCTGGCCGGAGCCGCCGAGGATTTGCCCGCTCCCTCAGCGCTAGGACGAAGCTGTATCGGTCGCTGGCGTCCAACATACCCACCAGGAGGTCGCCGAGCGTCTGGTCCCGCTCGAGGGCTCGCAGCTCCACCCGCTCCGGCGCAGCCGCGAACACAGGCGCGACAAGACCCACCGTGGGTACCTCTTTCCCCGTGAACAGAACGAACGCCAGGCTAGAGGCCATCGCCCCGAAGACACCGATGAACGCCAAAAACTTGGAGCCCGAACTCACCCCGCCTCCTTCAACATTCGTTACCCATGTGCCGCCCGAGGGCGGCGTGATCAGTCCATCTGCCGGCGGATGAACGTAGGAACGTCCAACTCGCTGAGCACGGCGGTGACGGACAAACGCCCCACAAATTCCGGGATCAACCCATACTTGATAAGGTCTTCGGGTTGGACCTGTTCCAGGACCTCGGTCGTCGCGTCAATTTCCTTGCTCCTGAGTTCCTTGCCAAACCCCATGCTTCTTTTACCTATCCGGTCCTGGATAATTTTATCCAGCCCCACGAACGCC
>JADFMD010000042.1 GCA_022564055.1 Gemmatimonadota bacterium | reverse complement strand
GTTCCGAAGATCTCCGGCCACTCTATGGTGAAGCTCCGAAGCAGATCCCCGAAGGGAAGCGAGGGAAGACGGCTCAGGACCAGGAGCACCGCCAATAAGAGGTACGGAACCCACGCCTTTCCGGCCGACATCTCCGGGTGCTCTCCTTCGTCCTTCGAACCGACTTCGAGAGAGCTCACCCAGTCCGAGGGCCACCGTTCCGAAGGGGGAAAGTCCCAGGTATCCTTCGGGAGGAGGAAGCCCTTCCGTGCCGCGGAGGACACGATCGCCAGCCCCACTAAGCCTCCCAGAAGCGACGGGAATTCCGGCCCCAGGAGCCACGCCGTGAGGAAGTACGGAACGGTGAATGCGACACCGCCGAACAGTGCGAACGGCACCACCGAGAGCCCTTCGGTCCAGGACTTCCGCGCACCGAAGAATCGGGTCATCATCACCACCATCAAGATGGGCATGATCGTGCCGGTGATGGCGTGGAGGCCGGCTGCCCGGATGGTCACGGCTCTGACGTACTCGGGAAGGGTCGCACCGGAAGCGGCCAGCGCAGCCGTAAACTCTGGGCTCACCACGCCGCCCTGTACACCCACCAAAATTGGCGTTCCCACCGCGCCGAACGTCACCGCCGTGCTCTGGATCATCATTCCCAACATCACCGCGCCCGCCGCCGGAAAGCCCATGGCGACCATGAGGGGGGCGGCCACGGCGGCCGGTGTCCCGAAACCCGCAGCGCCCTCGATGAAGGATCCGAACAGCCAAGCGATGATGACGACCTGAACCCGGCGGTCGTCGCTGATGTCGTGGAAGCTCCTACGGATGGCGGAAACGCCCCCTGACCGCTCGAGTGTGTTGAGGAGCAGAATCGCCCCGAAGATGATCAGGAGGAGGTCGAAGGTGAGGAAGAGCCCCTGGACGGTTGAGGCCGCCACGTCCACGAAGGCCATGTTCCAGACGTTGAGGGCGATCACGACCGCGGTGACATAGACCACCGGCATGGCCCACTTGGCCGGCACACGGAAGCCCACCAGGAGGATTCCACCGAGAAAGATGGGCAGGGCGGCGAGGGCGGCCAGCACGGCAGGATTCACGAGGGCTCCTTGGGCTCAGGGGATCGGCCCACCCCTTCGGACCGACCGGACAACATGAGGCGGCGGGAGGGTTGGGAAAAGACCGGCGCCGGCGCATGCGGGGAGGGGAACAGAGGTCCGTTGGTTTGGCGGATGTCGTGCCCACCGTCTACCTTCGGCGCGCCGACCTAGGCCGCAAGCGTTCTCTTCGCCTTGGATGGGAATCCTATGGAGCACAATCCGGAGGCACCCTGGTACCGCCGATTGCACTGGCAGGTGCTGATCGCCATGGTACTCGGCGCGCTGGTCGGAGCCCAGTTCGGCGAGCCGGTGGCGGACCGGGTGGGATGGATCGGCGACCTGTTCATGAAGCTGCTGCGGATGATCATCGTGCCGCTCGTGCTGACGTCGATCATCTCGGGTGTGGCGTCGGTGGGCGGCGGGCGCTCTCTCGGCCGCTTGTTCGGCAAGACGATGGGCTACTACGTGCTCACGAGCTTCTTCGCGGCCTTCGTCGGACTCCTCATGGTCAATCTCATCCGTCCGGGGGTGGGGGCCAATCTGACGGGCGCGGATCGCCAGGAGCTCCCCGAGTTATCCACGCCGGATTCGCCGGTTCAACTCCTCCTGGACATCGTTCCGCAAAACGTCGTTCAGGCCGCTGCCTCGGCCGACATGCTGGCGCTGATCTTCTTCTGTATCGTCTTCGGGGCTGCGCTCTCGACCCTTCCGGACAAGACCCGGGAGCCGCTGGTCCAGTTCTTCGACGCGCTCTTCCAGGTGATGATGAACCTCACGTCGGGCATCATCAAATTCCTGCCCATCGGGGTGTTTGCGCTGATCACGCGGATGGTCGCTACCACCGGCTTCGACGCCTTCCGGCCGCTCGCGATGTATGCGCTCACGATTTTTTCCGGAGTGACGATCCACTTTCTATTCACGCTGCCCATCCTGTTGATCGTTCTCGGACGGATTTCTCCGCGCATCCACTTCGCCAACATGCGTGAGCCGCTGCTGATCGCATTCTCGACCAGCTCTTCGGGGGCTACGCTGCCGGTCACGATGAAGGTGGTCGAGGAGAAGGTCGGCGTATCCAACAAGATTGCGGCCTTCATCCTGCCGATGGGGGCGACCGTCAACATGGACGGGACTGCGGTGTTCGAGTGTGCCGGCGCGCTCTTCATAGCGCAGGCGCTGGGATTCGATCTTACGATCATGCAGCAGGGGATCGTGGTGCTGGTCGCTCTTCTGGCGTCGATCGGCGCGGCAGCCGTGCCCTCGGCCGGGCTCGTGGTGATCTTCATCGTGCTCGAGGCGATCGGCCTCGAGGGCCCGGACGTGAACGTGATCGTGGGCTCGATGCTCGCCATCGACCGGCCCCTCGACATGTACCGCACCGCGGTCAATATCTTCAGCGACTCCTGTGGCGCGGCGATCATCGCGCGGTCGGAGGGCGAGACCGGGGTGGATACGGAGATACGGTAGTCCGGCTGGGTTGGGCACGGGAATTGCTTATTCTGACCCGGAACCCGGCAAGGAGGTAAGGCGTTGAAGTTCAGGGAGCATGCGAAGGGGATGTTGCTGCTCGCGACGGCGGTTTTGGGGACGGGGTCTTGCTCCCGCGACGCAGGACCGTCCATGGACATGGACACCGAGATGGCTCCGCCGCCCGTTTTCACCAGCGACCCGTTGTTGCGTTCTGCCATGCTCGAGGAGGAGGACGCTCGCGGCACCGGGGTGTCGGGGATCGCGTTCCTGCGCGAGGGCCTCATCGCGCCGGATGCCGAGCTTCAGCGGGTGGCGGTGCGCGGGATCGGGCGGCTCGAGAATTCCCAATTCATCCCCATTACCTTTCCACTCCTCTTCTCCGGTGACGAGACGGTTCGGGCCGAGGCCGTCAACGCGCTGGGGCAGGCGACGTTCGGGTCGCTCGGTGACGACGTCGCAGATGTGCTCTTCGATTACCTGGTCAGGGAGAGTGGAGAGGGTCCGGCGGTACGTGCGGTGATCGGTCGCACCCTTGGACGGCTTCGGTACGCCGACGCTGGCCGCTTTCGCCGGGCCGAAGAGACGCTGCTCAGGCTCACACGTGCGGGGGCCGGGGACGCGCCGCTCGTGACGCTTCTGGGTGCTGTCATGGGCTTGGAGTCGATGGCTCGACTCACCGGCCGGGGCAGGATGTCGGAGGCGGCTGTCGAGCGGTTGCGCGAGTTGGCGGCCCTCGGGCGTGGCGCCGACGCCCCGGGGGCCGGGGAGGGGAGTGTGTCGGATCCGCTACGACTCGGCGATCCAGTACGCGTCCGCCGGGTTGCGATGATGGCCCTGTCCGCGATCGGTGAGGCCGGTTCGGACGTTCTCCAGGGAGCCATCCGCGACCCGGACTCCGACGTCCGACGTCTGGCGGTGATGATCATCGGGCGGGATGCCTCGGCTGAGGGCGACCCGGAACTTTTGATCGACGTCCTCACCGATCCGTCCCCACGGGTCCGAGTGGAGGCTCTGAAGGCGTACGCCGTGCGGGCTCCGGAGGCCCAAGAGTGCCCTCTGCTCCTCAGCTCTGCCCGCGACGGTGACTTACCCGTCGCGCTCGCCGCCCTCGACCTCCTCCAACAGCCGTGTGAGAATCGGTCAGGGCAGGACGAGCTCCTGAGCGGCTTCGCCGCTGGCCTGGAGACCATCGGCACGCTGGATTGGCACCGGGGCGCCCACGCACTCGTATCCCTCGCTACCCTGTCTCCCGATGTCGCGGCACCTTTGGTGGACGGTGCGGCCCGGAGTACCAATCCGTTCGTACGAATGTACGCCGCGCAGGCAGCGGCAAAAATCGGGAGCACCGACGTGCTCAACGCCCTTGCGGCGGATCCATCACCCAACGTTCGTACGGTGGCGTTGCAGGGCCTGTTCAGTCTGGGTGGCCACGCCGCCGACCGCGTGCTCATCGCGCAGCTCGACCAGGATGACCCGCAACTCCTCCTGACCGTCGCGGAGCTCTTAGAGGGAACGCCGAGCCCGGATGAGGCCATAGGACCGCTGCTTGCCGCGCTTGCAAGGGTGTCACAGGCGCAGAGGGAGACGGCACGAGACCCTCGTATGGCGCTCCTCGCGCGCATCGATGAGGTGGGGAGTGTGGAACATGCTGCCGAGTTGGAGCCGTACCTGAAGGATTACGATCCGGTCGTCGCGGCCCGTGCCGTCGGCATTCTGACCGATTGGACCGGCGAGGCACCGGTGGCTCAACCCGCCCTTTTGCAGAGACTACCCCCGCCGTCGGCCGAGGAAATGGTGCGTTTAGCCGGTACGCGTGTGATTCTGGAAATGGAGCGAGGGGGAGAGATCGCGATTCGACTTCTGGTCGAGGAAGCCCCGACGCAAGCCGCTCGCTTCGCGCGGCTCGCTGCATCCGGTTACTTCGATGGCCTCACGTTTCATCGGGTTGTCACCAACTTCGTTCTTCAAGGCGGGAGTCCCGGTGCCAACGAGTACGCAGGTGATGGGGCGCATGGCAGGGACGAGCTCGGTTTGGTCTCGCACTGGAGGGGGACCGTCGGGGCGTCCACGCGAGGCCGCGACACCGGTGACGGCCAGTTTTTCATCAATCTGGTGGACAACCTCCGCCTGGATCACGACTACACCGTCTTCGGGGAGGTCGTGATCGGAATGGAGGTGGTCGACCTGGTTGCCGAGGGCGATGTCATCACGCGGGCCACCGTCGTCCAGCCGTAGGCTCCTTAGGCCTCAGAACGGCACGCCTACTGCGTCACAGAGGAATTTTACGAGGGGGGTACCCTTTTTTAGGAGCTTCGCGAGCTCCTGGGGTAGCCTCGGATCTGTGATCATCTTCGGCGAAACCTTGGCGACACCGATGAAGTCCTTTCGCTTCAGGTCCTCGACGAGAGGATGATCGGGGTCGAAACCCTTGGGTGGCCGCTTCAGCCGGTCACCCTCCAAGACAAAGGCATCACGAAAGCTCTTGGCGCCTACGGTTCGTTTCCAAGCCTGAGGATCCTCTACGATCGCTTCCCGGATCATCCTCAAGCTGGGTGAGTCGGGTTGCCACATGCCGGCGCCGGCGAAACATCCGTCACGATCGATGTGGAGGTAGAAGCCGGGCGCGTGGGCGTCCTTTCCAAGCTCGTGACGGAACTGGATTCCGATGGCCGTCTTGTACGGGGTCTTGTCCTTTGAGAACCGCGTGTCCCGGTAAATTCTGAACATCGACCCGCCGACCGTCCGTGGATCCGACCGGAAGTGTTCACTCAGGGCCTTCAGATGGCCTGCGAAGTCGGTGATGAACCGGATACCAGGATCCCTGACGTGATCCTCGTAGCGGTGCTTATTCTTATGGAACCACTCCCGTGTGTTGTTCTCGGTGAGATCCTTCAAGAAGGTGAAGGTCGCTTTGGTGAAGTAGGACGTGGCCATCCATTCAGGCGTCGAGGGGCCCTGTGCCCCACGACTCTCTCACGTCATCGACGATTTCTTCGAAAGCGAGCGTGGACATCGCGTCGAGCTGCTTGCCGATGTCGTCCTCGAGAAGGCTCCGTATCAGGGTTGTCGGGTGATCCAGGTCCCAATCCACCAGGGGCTTCGGACCCTCCTCGAGTACCTGAAGAATTCGGAGGACCAAATAGGTGTCATCGAGCAAACCGGGCAACCCGAGGGTCATCTCTGGCATGAGATCCACCGGGTGGAGAAAATAACGGACAGCCCGATCGAGCACCGGTTGGACCACGTGCACCAAATTCTGCTCCTCGGCTCCCTTGATGGTGGCCGCGAGAATGAGCGGGACGCTCTCGATGATCTCGAGCAAGACCGCGGCGGCCTCTTGGACATCCGTGTCAGACGCATTCGGCAGGCGTCCCCGGACGTAAGTCGCCAACTGATCGATTCCCCGAGCCTTGGCGCTGTCGATGACCGCCTGAATTTCCTCCAGATTCACGGCTTCCCCACGACGTCAACCTCCCCGCCTTCTCGGAACAACCACGTGTTCTCCCGGTTCGGCCGGGAGCTTTTCATCGTTCAGCTTTCGGAGGAAAGCTGGAACTCGAACAAGAATCAGGGCGTTCAGCCGTCCGATGACCTCGGGAGCGTCTCTCCATGCCCGCTCGACGTCTTGGAGCTGATCTCCGGTTGGGCGTGTGGTCGATGCCTCGATCTGGCGACCCGTACCCGCGGGGCGTGCCCTACGCTCCTCACCGGAACGAATCAGCAGCCGACGCAGTTCCCGGTCCACGTCGGCGAGCTCCTCCATGATCCCCGCCAGGTCATCGCCGAACGTCTGAGCGGTCGCGGTCTCCTGCAAAAACTCCGCGGCATCGGAGAGCCGCAGGTTGAGCCTCTCGACCGCCTGGCGCGCGTGGTACACCGGCGCCTGCAAATCGTACATCGCAATCAACGCCGTCTGGCGTGCGGCCAGATCCGCTCGCGATATCTCGATTCTGGGGTCCTGCCGGACCGTGAGGTCACCGAACATGGTAGTCTCGCCTACCGGAATCCGAATCTGATATACGCTGGGGAGCACGGTCGGCCCTCGTGGCGAGAGTCCCGCTCCCTCGGGCCCGTTATCCTGCAGTTCATAGGCGGGATCCATCCGGAAGTCCCAAAAAACCTCATGCGCTCCGGGCGTCGCGGGCCCTTCAAGCGTGCGAACCTGCCGGCCGGTGGCGGTCAGGATCTTGATCTCGAGCTGCGGACCCGCGTCGGGCGCCTCGTCCCCGTCCTCGTCTCGATCCTCGTCTTCGCGCTCGTCACTGGGCTCCGCGCCGTCCACGTCCAAGCCCGGTGGAATCCAATAGCGGAGGCGTGCGCCGGCAGGCGGGTTGGCAAGGCTGAATTCGCCGGAGGCGGTCCAATTCTGAATGTTGCGTCGCCTCCAATGGATCACCTGCCCGCCCCGGAAGAGATAAGGCGTCCCGGCCGCGACCGATCCGCTGGCCAACTGTTCGAGCGGCGCGATATCGTCGAGGACCCAAATACCCCGACCGTGGGTCCCGATCAGAAGGTCACCGGCGGCGGAATTTACGCGGACGTCATCGACAGGGACGGTCGGGAGGCCGCTCATGAGCGGGTCCCATGAATCTCCGCCATCCACCGACACGAATACACCGACCTCGTTGCCTAGGAAGAGCAGGTTGTCTTCGTCCGGGTGTTCGGTCAGGACGTTTACCGAAGTTTGCGGCAGCCCGTCGGTGATCGATCTCCAACGCTGCCCGTAGTCGTCACTCACGTATACGTACGGTGCGAAATCTCCCGAGTAGTGCCCATCGAAGCTGGCGTAGACCCGCCCCTCTTCGGCGTTGGAGGCCACCATCCGACTCACGTACGTGTTATCCGGCAGGTCCCGGATGTTTTCCGTCAGGTCGAGCCAGGTGGCGCCACCGTCCTGCGTCCCCATGACCCTGCCGTCGTCGCTCCCTGTATACAACACGTTTGGATTCAGGGGAGATTCAGCCACCACCGTCACCGTGCTGAAGCGATTCACACCGTCGTGCCTCGAAAGCATCGAGTCGGAGGGGAGCACATCCATGATGGGCAGTTGTGAGCGGTCGATGTCGAACGTCAGGTCGGGGCTGATCTGAGTCCAGTTGAGGCCCCGGTCGGTGCTCCTCAAGAGCATCTGACTACCTAAATACAACGTGTTCGGGTCATGCGCCGAAATCACCAACGGTGTGTTCCAGTTGAACCTGTACTCGCGCGCCGCCGGGTCCAGGTCGTCATCCGAGGGGTATTCCTTCTTGGGGATCGTGCCCTCGTCCAGGTCGAAGCGAGGCGTCGGCCGGATCGCCGCTCGCTCGCCCGTGTCGGCGTCGAGCCGCCTGATGGACCCGTTCTGAGACTCGACGTAAAGGACGGTGGGGTCGGTCGGGTCGATCTGAACGTAGAAGCCGTCTCCGCCCCCGACGTTCCGCCAATCGCCATTTCGTATGCCTTGGTTGTCCAGCGTATTCGTGGGGCCGCACCAGGTTCCATTGTCTTGGAGCCCGCCACAGACCCAGTACGGGCGCCGGTTGTCGAAGCCGATCTCGTAGAACTGGGCGATGGGTAGGTTGTCGTAGAAACGCCACGTCTCGGAGCCGTCGAAGGAAGTCGACACCCCGCCGTCGCTACCGAGAAGCAGGTGGTTGGATTCGCTCGGATCGATCCAGAGCGCGTGGTGATCGAGATGGACGTTTCGTGCCCCTTCGTCCGTGAAGGTTCTCCCCCCGTCGTCGGAGCGCATGAGATTCGTGCCACCCAGGTAGATTCGCTCAGGGTCGTTGGGGTCGACCCGAACCAGGCTGAAGTACATGGGTCGTGGGTTCGTTCCGGAGAGCTTCTCCCAGCTGTCGCCCCCATCGGTGGAGCCGTATAGACCTGTCTGGCCCCGGCCGGCTTGCACGGTAGCGAATACGAGGTTGCCGTCCCGCCGGTAGATGTCGAGGCCGATGCGGCCCAGCTCTCCCTCCGGAAGGCCCTCCTGCAGGTGTGTCCAGCTCGCTCCGCCGTCCACGGTACGGTAGATGCCGCTTCCCGGGCCACCACCGTTGAAGCCCCACGCTGTGCGCCGGCGTGAATACATCGCCGCGAAGAGCGTGTTCGGGTCCGACGGGTCCATGGCGAGGTCGATCGCCCCCGTATGGTCGTCCAGGTGCAGGACCAATTCCCAGGAGTCGCCGCCGTCGAGGGTCTTGTACACGCCGCGCTCCGGGCTCTCCCTCCACAGGTTGCCCACAGCCGCCACGTAGGCGATATCGGGGTCACGGGGGTGGACCTGGATCCGCGAGATATGGCGGGTCTCTCGCAGACCCTTGTGCGCCCACGTTCGCCCTCCGTCCATCGACCTGAACACGCCGTCTCCCCACGGCGAACTCTGGCGGTTCTGGGGCTCCCCCGTTCCAACCCAGACCACGTTGGGGTCCGAGGGAGCCAGCGTCACGTCGCCGATCGAGGATGTGGACTGATCCGTGAAGATGGGCACCCACGTGGTTCCGTGGTTGGTGCTCTTCCAGATTCCCGAGGTTGCCGTGCCGACATAGATGATGCGGGTGTCGGCCTCGTCGACGGCGAGGTCGCTCACGCGCCCACCGACCACGGCCGGTCCGACTTCACGCCATTCGAGGAAAGCGACCGGATCGAGGCGATGCTGCATCGGGTCGTCCCGAGCGTGCGCTGACGACCCCAAAGGGAGCATGAGTGCCGCCGCGCCGAAGCACAGTGAGGCACGTGTTTTGTTCATGGTTCGATCCTTCTGGATTGGGCGCTGGGCCCCTAGGGGTGCTGGCCAACCGGCCACGGCTGGCGGGGCGATTGATCCCTAGCGCCGCTCTTGTAAGATGACCGAAGCGAAGGCGCCGGGTAAAGGGGTTCCGGTACCTCTTGGCTGCAGTGCACGGTGCACGCGGCGGGGCCGATGGGAAAACGAACGGCTCCCCAGCCCCTGAGGGGCTGGGGAGCCACATCGAAAAGATGAGCGTTGCCCTGACGGTTGTTTACGGCCGATCAGCCGGCCCGCCCGAACAAGACGCCTCCGGTGCTACAGTCAGTTCGGCAGGGTGTAGTGAAAACCGATGGCGCCGATCAAGGGCGCCGAGTCCTTTAAGTCCACGAAATCGAGGCCCGCGTGTATGCCAAACCCACCCTCGCTAGAGATCGAGGCGCCGAGCGAAAAGCCTAATTGCTTGCGGGTTTTGCTGGTAACGTCGTCAGACACTCGGAACAGGTTGAGCCTGGGCATCAGCCAGATTCTGCCGAATTCACTGGGCCGGGCCTCGAACGCCACTCCGATCGGGAAGTTCATGGTCGTCATGTCGCCATTGGGGAGCGGCACATCCCCTATGGACGATTGGGCCATATACCCCACGCCAGCCTGAACGCTTATTTGCGCGTCACCCCCGTCGCGGAGCAGGTGATAGGCTACCGTGCCACCAAACGTGAACTCGTCGATGTCGCCTATGAGGCGGCCGACGGCGACAGCGAAGGAGATCCTCTCCATGGACCGCACCCCATACGCAGCAAAGCCGGCATTTTCACCGGAATCCGAATTGAGTCCGCGCACCCACTGTAAAGCCCCGGTGGTTGAAGCATCACCGTCACCGGAAGGGATCGCAAAAACGGGGTATCCGACGAGCTGCCCAGTGGCAGGGACCGCCACCAGCAGCGCTGCGATCAACGCGAAGGAGAATGCGAATCTGTGTTGGTTCATTTGGAATCCCTTGGCAACGAAGGTGGAGGGTACGCCATTCTTTTCCTGAGGCCCGTACCAAAAAATCGCTCACAAAAGCCACGTATTTCTCGGCGCCGATACTAATACGTCACACCTCCGGTGGGAGTCAAGCCCTTTTTTCCTAGCGGTTCAAGGGTTCGCGAACTCGAAGCGGAATGGAATGCGAGGCGAACTACGAGGGGAGGAATCCGAATGAGGAGATCGGGTGACCACTACCGGGGCATCCACGATCCCCGAAATCTAGCTTTGAAAAATGGATGAGCCCTGCCCGGACGGTGGGTTCCGGCCGATATCGGCCAGTCCGTCCGGGCAAGACGCTTCCAGTGCTACGGTCAGTTAATGTTGAAATGCACGCCAATGCTGAATCCGAAGGGCGCGCCGCCCTCGACGTTCACCCAATCGACCGCCAGGTGAGCACCTGCACCGCTCTGGGTCGAGACGCCAATACCGGCCGCCGCACCAATGTCCGTGCTGGTGCTACCCAAGATTCTGGTTATTTCGAGACGGGGCATCACCCAGGGCGTGATCTCGGTGGCATTACCACTCGGGCGGGCCTGGAGGGCCACGCCGATCGGAAAGCGCCAAACCGCTTGGTCGGCGAAGGACGACCACCCGAGGCCGCCCTGAACGCTGACCTGAACGGGCATGCTGTCGTCGCTCAGCAAATGAACGGCCACGTTGGCAGCGAGCGACAACTCGTTGTTGTCGGCAAGCGGATAGTCCAGGGAGTAGCCTGCCATACCCATGAAGGAGACCCTCTCCGTGGCTCTTCCGACTCCGATTCCAAAAGAACTAAACTTTCCGGAGTTATCATTGAGGCCGCGGGCGTACTGTGTTCCAGCGAAAGTTGTTCCCACGGCATCGCCTAACGGCAGTGCTTCAACGGGGTGGTTGAGTAACTGCCCCATGGCGGGCGCCGCCATAAGCAGCGCCGCGATCCACGCGAGCGAGAATACGAATGTGCGATTGTTCATCTCAGAATCCTTGATGACGAAGTAGACATGTACTTCTGAGGCAGGTTCGGATAATGCAGGGCGCCAAATGTTTCTTTGCGCCTGTTTCAATACCTCACGCGAAATCTTTGGAGGTCAAGTCCTTTTTTTTGGAGCTTTTCTCGCCGGTGGACTCGACTTCGGCTCTGGTGGGCATGCGCCCCCGAGGGACTTTGCCCCCCTCCCCTTGAATCGGTCTTGCCTTCTCGAGTCCAGGTGCCGCGGATGGTCCTGTGAACGAGCCGAAAAGCAGGTGGCGGAGGAGGTAGAGATGCGATTCTCCCAGCCGCGGGATTCATAGAGGCCCAGACCTCCCCAGCACCGCGTTGGTACCTAGATGGCACGCTGGTGGGGGCACAGCCAACGGGGCATTTCGGGCTGATTGTGGACGAGGGGTGGGGACTTGAGGTGGGCAGACGTTATGAGGCGGGATTCGACCGGACTGCTCAGCTTTCGGGGCACGCTGGGCTTCATCACAGCGGTATGGCGAGTTACCTGAGTTATATATGCCGTTGACCAGCCGGATGGCACGGCCCGCTGATCGACGCGGGGCCGTGCCACCCCTCTGGCAGCACGGCCCCGCATGTTCCCTCGGGCTCGAGAGCCGAATCGAGACCGCCTGGCCTCTAATTCGGCCTAGCCACGCCGGTCGACCCGCTCGGAGCCGGTCCCATACCTCTATAGAGGTGCTTCTGGAGCCGCTTCCCCTCGTAGGTCTCCGTGGTATAGATATTCCCTTGCGAATCGGTCGCAATGCTGTGCGTTCCGTAGAACTGACCGGGCCCGCGCCCGCCGTCGCCGAAGTTGTAGATGTACTCGAGCCCTTCGCGTCTGATGACGTGGACCTTTTCGTTCAGACCGTCGGCGACATAAATGAACGTCTGGCCCGGGTCCGGTGAGAAGGCGACGTCCCATACGGCCCCGGAGCCCCCCGAGTTTTTCTCGATGAACATCTCATCCACGTACGTTCCGTCCTTTTGAAAAACCTGAATTCGGTTTGCTCCGCGGTCGCAGACGTACACAAGATTATCAGCGGACGGGTCGGCACAGTGCACCGGACCACGGAATTGCTGGGCCGGTGGTGCACTCGGGTCATAGGCTCCGAGGTTGTCGTCGCTCGGTACATTGCCGTAGGCACCCCAAAAGCGCTTGAGGTCACCGCTCGACGCGTCGATGACGGCCACCCGCTTGTTCCCGTAGCCGTCGGCGAGGTACATCTCATTGGCCTCGGCGTCGAACTGAAGCTTGGCTACCCGCGAGAAGTGGTTCTCGGCGTTGCTGTTGGGGACCGCGTAGCCGGCCTCGCCGACCTGCAGGAGAAAGTCGCCGGAGCGGCTGAACTTCAATACGTGCGAGTCCCCGCCCCCATTGCCGCCGATCCAGACGTTGTCCATATGATCCACGACAATGCCGTGATTCGAGTTCGGCCAGTCGTACCCGTCACCCGGGCCGCCCCAGGACCCGACCAGGTTCCCCTCTACATCGAACTCGAGCACGGGCGGCGCCGCGAAGCAGCACGCATCAGCGATCGGTGGATCGAGGTCTGCGGGCCTTTCGTTGTTGGCCAGATTCCCTCGGTGGATGATCCAAACGTGATCCCGCGAGTCCACAGCAACACCGATCGTCGAGCCCAGAAGCCAATGATTCGGGAGCGGCTTCGGCCAGAACGGGTCCACCTCGAACATCGGAGCCATCGATGGGTCCGTCACCGCCGGATCGGACGCCATATCCATGGGCGCTCCGGTGCCTCCACCGCCACCACAGGCCGTGCAAAGGACGAAAAGGGCAGCTGCTGCAAAGTACTTGGACGGCATCGTGTCCCCCTTTTGGTTCGAGGCATGAGGTGTGAGGGTGCGGCCAATAGCTGACAGACGCAAGTACGCTAGGCCGCCGTCGGTGACTGGCCGGTCAGGGTCCGCGCGCAGGAAGTGACACGTGGAGGTGATCCGCGGAGCCGACATGGTGGAGGCTTCGGAAGCCCATGATGCGAAAGTAGGCCACGGTCAGGGCATTCTGCCTCCGACTGCGGCCCCTGGTGCGGAGATCCATCGCGCGGATGTACCGGTCGTTGAGTTTGAAGTGGAGCGACGCCTCATTGATGGGAAGACCCATTGCCAGGTAATCCTCGGCCGTTCGCGCAAGATCCGTGACCACCGCGTTTCGGTCGAAAAGGAAGTAGGTGCTGGCTGCGAGTCTCATGAGTGGGTGCAGAGACATGTAATCGTCCCGAATATCGGGATCTTTCACGTTGGCGGAGGAGAGGTAGAGGAGCCCGTACATGGTGTATCCCGCAACGACGGTGATCAGGACCGGTCGGACGATTCTAGGCCAACGGCCCTTGCCCCTGAAGCGGCGGAAGAGCCATGTGGCGTAGGCGGAAAAGACGACGACCGTGCCAAACACCCCCAGCCCGATCGACGACCATGTGCCCCAGCCCATGCTTTGGTAAGCGTACATCGATCCTCGGACGAGCACGAAAAACGGCAGAGATAGGGCAGTGACCCACTTTACCGCCGGCCATCCCCAACGCCGTCCGTAACGCAGACCATACCGCAGGCCCACACGAAGTCCAACACGAATTCGGGACTTGGCCGTGCTCAGCCAAGGACGCTTCCCCTTCTGCACGGTCTCCTCCCCTAAGACCCCGTCGAGGGGCACGTGCAGATCGCTCTCCCGCTCTCCCTTCATGTGCTCTCCCTGCAGTGGTGTCCCCATAGTTACTCTGGGCGGGCCATGCACCGCCAGGCGCCCCGTTGATTCGAAGACTCGAAGGCTCCCTGCACGGAACCGACGGGACTCCGCCGACCCAGAGGCCCGAGACCCGGCGGCGTCGGCCCACGTGAGGATTCGGGGGTTCGTGCGTGGGGGGAGGCGCATTCCGCTGGGTGATGACATACCTTTGGGCCGCCAGTCGGAAATTCTTGCCGCCCTGCTAGAGGAAGCGATAGGGATTCCGGTAGAGATGGTGACACGATCAAGACTGAGGTTACGCTCATGATTAAGAACCGGACGCATCTCTCGCAGCTCCTCCTGGGCTCGGTCTTTGCAGGCCTCGCCCTGGGTCTCGTCGTGGAGCTCGCTCTTCCCGGGCGGGCGTCGGCGGCCCAGGCGGGTGTGACCGCGCTCGTCGGTGCCCGCATTTGGGACGGAACGGGCGCGGCTGCCATCCCCGACGGCATTATGCTCGTTCGGGACGGGCGGATCATGTACGTAGGAGCGCGCGGCGCCGTGCCGGTTCCGGCGGGAGCCACGGTCGTGAACCTCGAGGGCCGCACGATCATTCCGGGTCTGATCAACACCCACGGACACGTCGGCGGCACCTTGGGCCTGGAGGGCGGGCACTACAACCGGGACAACCTGATCCGCCAGCTCCGCCTCTACGCGGAGTACGGAATCACCACAGTGAACAGCCTGGGCGGTGACGAGCAGGAGGGCGTCGACTTGCGCGACGAGCAGTCGGTGGCGGGCCTCGACCGGGCGCGGATCTTCGTCGCCGGGGCCGTCGTGACCGGCAACACCGTTGACGCAGCGCTCGCGGTAGTCCAACGGAACGCCGATATGGGTGTCGACTGGATGAAGCTTCGTGTGGACGACAACCTGGGCGCTTCCCAGAAGATGTCCCCGGAGATCTACTCGGCCATCATCGACCGCAGCCACGAGCTCGGCCTGCGACTGGCTTCCCATCTCTTCTACCTGAGCGATGCCAAGGCACTCCTCAGGGCTGAAACCGACTTCCTCGCCCACAGCATACGGGACATGCGAGTCGACGACGAATTTCTGGGGATGCTCGCCCAGAGCGGCATTTGCTATACGCCGACGCTGACCCGTGAGGTCTCCACCTACGTCTACGAGACTCGTCCGGACTTCTTCGACGATCCGTTCTTCCTTTCGCATGCCGACCCGGCCGTGCTCGAGCAGCTCCAGGAACCGGACCGCCAGGCGAGATATGCCCGTGCGCAGCCGTACAAAGCCGCGCTGAGCATGGCTCTGCGGAATCTCAAGACGATCTCGGACGCGGGGTTACCGGTCGTGATGGGCACCGATACCGGGCCGGCGGCGCGATTCCAGGGCTATTTCGAGCACATGGAGCTCGATCTCATGGCCGAAGCGGGCCTCACGCCTGAGCAGATCCTTCGTTCGGCGACGGGCGTGGCTGCCGAGTGCCTACGCCTGGACGACGAGATCGGAACGCTGCGACCGAACCGATGGGCCGATTTTATCGTTCTGACCGAAAATCCGTTGGACGACATCCGGAATGCACGGAGCATCGAGTCTGTGTGGATCGCCGGGGAGGCGTTGCGCTGATCGAATTCGAGCGGGACTAGCCTTCTCCACCTGTAGGACAGACCTCTCGATATGATCTCGTCTCGGTCAGGGCGTTCTTTGTCCCGCCTCGATCCGCCGCACCAGCCTCTCGAATTCCGGTGCGGACCGTGCTGCGTCCCACATGGGGTCCGTGGGAAGCCAGATCAGGGACGGAGAAGGGGTGCGCACCGCGCGTTGGAGGGCCCCGAGGGCTCCGGCCCGGTCTCCAAGGCTCAAGCGGAGAGCCGCCAGATAGTACGGTGCGTCGGGGTTACGAGCAGACGCTGAGTCGAGACGCCCGCGCAATGTGCGGGCGAGTTGATTACTCCGTGCCCGTTCGCTGCCCCCGGCGGCGCGAAGGCGGGCCCTCCATAACTAGATGAACCCGGACCTGGTCATCGGTCGGGTCGAGACGTAGCGCTTCGCCCAAGACCACCCGCGCCTCCGCGTAGTTCCGTGCGCGGAAGAGAGTCATGCCCTGCGCCGCGACGTTGGCGGCGGTGCCGGGCTCCTGACGGAGTGCCAGGGGTTGCGTGCGGCCGCGGGTTCTGCCTCGCATCGACCCTACTCTTGAAGATTTGCCCGGGTGCCCGTCAGTGTCCAGAGAATACCGCATGGCTTGCGAGGCGAGCTGCAAGGGGAGACCCAAGCCTTGCGGCTCGGAAGGGCTTTGGATCTATTCCGGCCCACCGACCCCAGCAGGTCGGTTTTTGGTCCCGCCGGACCCGTATTTTCAGCCCGAGCTCATGGAAACGAAGCGTCCCACCACCCCCGCCGCCGAGGAGATTCTCGGGGGATATTTTCCGGTGTTGGACCACGGTTTCGTCTCGCTCGTGGACTACATGGGCTCCGACGAGGACGTCGAGCGGGCGGCGCGGGTGAGCTATGGATACGGCACCCGCAAGGTGAGCCAGACACGCGGGCTCATTCGCTACTTGCGCCGCCACCATCACACGACGCCCAGCGAGATGGTCGAGCTCAAGTTCCACTGTGCGATGCCGATGTTCGTCGCGCGCCAGTGGATACGGCATAGAATGGTCTCGGTAAATGAGTATAGTGGCCGTTATTCGCTGATGCCCCTCCTCTTCTACAAACCGGACCGGGACCACTTCGCGCTTCAAAGCCCGGACAACCATCAGGGCCGGCGGTCCGAGCCCGCCTCGGCGGAGCTATATGCCAAGGCGATAGCACACTGGGACCGCGTGCGTGAGGAGGCGTCCAGCGGGTACCGGTGGATGGTCGAGGAGGAGGTGGCGCGGGAGTTGGCCCGCATCGACCTGCCTCTTTCCACCTACACTCAGTGGTATTGGAAGATCGATCTCCATAATCTCTTCCACTTCCTGACGCTGCGGGTGGACCCGCACGCGCAGTGGGAGATACAGGAGTTCGCGCGGGTGATGGCGGGAATGCTCAAGAGGGTCGCACCTCTGAGCTACGAGGCTTGGATCGACTACAATGTCCGCGCGCAACCCATGAGCCGAGGGGAAATGGACCTTCTGCGGCGGTTGTTGGACGCCGACGCGGAAGGCGTCCGGCCCAGAGAGGGGGGTGGGAGCCTCGCCTTGGAGGACTTCAAGGAGTTCGGGTTGGCGCCCCGGGAAGCCCGCGAGTTCATCCAGAAACTTCAGCCGGCGGACGTTCCAGACTACGAGCTCGACGTGTCACTCATGCGGCGAGCTGAGGACATGGCAGCGGAACTAGAGGAGGCGGTTCCTGGCTCATTCGAATAGGCGGTTGGCTCCACGCCGAGTGGCGTTGGTCTGCCGGTGGATGTGCTTGGGTCCTGCACTGCTCATTACCACCGTGGGCGGGCTGGCTCCGGCTCCCGCAGCTGCTCAAGGCGAGTCGCGATGGTTCCCGGACGTCGAGCCGTTTCCGTCCCTCATCGCCAACCCACGCGAGGTACAGGTGCGGGCTTCGTTCGTCTATGCGGAACGTCCTGGAGTGGGGTACGCCGGTCGAAACATCGAAGCGGAAGTAGCCATTGGGCACACACTGAGCCTGCTGCGGCTCGACAACGGCTCGTCGCCCGACAAGGCGATCACCGTCGGGCTGGAAATGGGAATCTTCTCCCGCTTTTTCATGGAGAAGCAGCAAAAGGACCTCATCAACAGTGACTTTCGCATAGGCCTTCCGGTCGCCTTCCGGAGTGGCGCTTGGGAGGCCAGGCTCACCATCCGGCATATCAGCTCCCATCTGGGCGATGACTACCTCCTGAGTTTTTTCGACGAAACCGTCGCAGGCGGATTCGGTCAAACTTCCAAGGACGGGTTCGAGGGAATTTTGGCTCGCAGGGTCGGCGACAGCCTACGCCTCTACTTGGGCGGTGATCTCAACTTCCACACCAATGAACGGATGTCCCGTGCCGGCGTGCGCTTGGGAGGCGAGTGGGAGCCTGGCCACCCCGGGGAGGGCGATGGCAGTTGGCCGTTTTTCGCAGGCGACGTCGAATACGGGAGCTTCTCCGAGGAGCTGGCGGCCACCCTGGTGGGAGGCATGGGATTTCGCGTGAACGGCCAGCGCTTCCGACTCGAAGCGAGGGCCCGCTTCGGAACCACGCCCCTGGGCCATTTTCGCGAGAGTGACGAGACCTATTACGGTCTCGGCTTCGCCCTCGATCTCTAGAGAGGGGACGGATGATGGAAAGTTCTGTTCGAACAGAGGACCAGCGAGCCGCGGCCCGCAGGACGCTGACGGCTCTTCTGATCACGGTTGTGGCACTCTTTGTGGGTTCCGTCGTGTTCATGGTCGTGCGGGGTGACCAGAGTGCCCCCGAAGGGAGGCGGGTCTTGGCGGTACTTCCTGTCCAGGGTCCGAACCCGGAGGCTGGACCCGGCCCATATGCGGGTTTTGGCGAGGGGCTGGCGGCGTATTTCGGTCGCGCCGACCCGATGGACCTGGGTGTGTTCGGACCGGCCAGCACGTCCCGGTTCGTCGAGGCCGGAGAGGACCCTCTGGCGGTGGGCCGGACGCTCGGCGCCGATATGGTTCTGGTCGGGCGTGAGGTTGCCGGCGACCTGTCTCCCACACTCGTGGTGGAGTTGTTTCGTGTCGATGATGGCACAACGCTTTGGCGGGGCGAGTTCGGCGTCGGCCCCGGCTTGGACAGAAGCGCGTTGTTGCTCCGAGTGGCACTGGACGTCACCGAGGTTCTGGACCTTCCCCGAGTGAGGTAGGCGCCGGCCGGCACGGGCCGAACTACGACCCGGCCGGACCGGCTAAACGCCGACCGCGTGGCGGAAAATTTCTACACGCCCCCGAGTGCGATCGGTGTCTTCTTTTCGTAGCCCACGTGCTCGATGACGAGCACCACCCGCCGGTTTTCCCATCCAGCCTCTTGCCCGCTCTGGCCAGGGGCCACGAGCCGTGCAGTGTCCTCACCATAGCTGACGGCACGTACGTGCTCCGGCGAGAAGTTTTCAGATTCGATCAGATACCGCTGGACCGCTTCGGCCCGGCGCTGGCCGAGCGCCAGGTTATACGTGGTCGAGCCGGACGGATCAGTGAAGCCCTCCACGGTGAGAAGAGCGTCGGGATAGAACTCCCCCACCACACCCGCGAAGCGTTCGAGTACTGGAAGATCCTCGGGACGCAGGTTCGCCCGGTCGAAGTCGAAGTACACCGGCATGTCGAAGCGAACCGCTGTTTCGAGTCGCTGAACCGTGACGTCGAACTCACGCTCCAGCTGGGAAAGGCCTCTGGTGATTCCGTCCAGCCGGGCCTCCAACTGCGCAAGCTGTTGTTGAGTGCGACGGCTCGAATCGCCCGCGGTCTGCCCGATCTCGGCCCGAAGGGCGGCGATTTCCGTGTCGAACTGGTCCTGTCCTACATGCGCGCACGCGGCTGTGACGCCGACGAACGCTAGAGCGGCCCCCCTCATCAGGCGTGGCCGTAAACCCATACGCCTACCCATGTTCGTTCCTCCCGTGACTAAATTCCAAGCGGTAAACCGTGATTGGGTTTCATCAGATGCAGGAAGGATGCCAGGCCGCAAGAACTACGTTGGGGGGAACCGAGTGAACGTCCCCTGGAACGTCTAAATTTCGACGTTGTTTTTCTGGTGGTTCATTCGGAACGAACGTCCCAAATTACTTCGACAGGAGGACGGAGGGTGGGACGAGCCCAACAGGCCCCGCATGGTAGGGCGGCCGGGGATGAACACAGGAAACGTCGGATGAATACACGTGCGATGCCGCTTCGCGGGGAGATGATCGCAGCCTTTCTTTCCCGCGACGGGTCCTACGACGCGTTCCGGCGCTTCATGGGGAACGCCCCCACCGCGCTGACCGATGCCAAGGTCGTGACCGTCACGCGGATAACGACACCCCTTGGGCCCATGGTGGCTGGCTCGGTCGATGATGCCCTCTGCCTTCTCGAGTTCGCCGACCGGCGCATGATCGAGACGCAGATCGCTCGGCTCCAGAAACGCCTTGAATGCGTGTTCGTTCCTGGAAATGGTGCGCTCTTTGGCGAACTCACGGGCGAACTCGAAGCCTACTTCCGGAGCGGCCTAACCGATTTCAGTGTACCGCTCCGAACCCCCGGCACCGATTTCCAACGTCTGGTGTGGAAGGAGCTTCGGACCATCCCTTCGGGGACGACACGCACCTACGCGGGGATCGCTGCCGAGATTGGGCGCCCCACGGCGGTCCGCGCGGTCGCCCGTGCGAACGGTGACAACCGCATCGCGATCCTGATTCCCTGCCACCGGGTGGTGGGATCCGATGGGAAGCTGACGGGATACGGTGGCGGGTTGTGGCGAAAGCAGCGGCTACTGGAGATCGAACAGGAGGGATAGCGCGTCGGTTTTTGCTGCCATGATGAAGTCGTTTTGGTGGAGACCGCGGATCTTATGGGTCCACCAGGTCACGGTGACGCTCCCCCACTCGGTCAGGAGCGCGGGGTGATGGCCCTCTTCCTCGGCTAGCTTACCTATGGAATTCGTGAAGGCGAGCGCATCAGCGAAATCCTTAAAGGCGAAGTCCCGCTCGAGACGCTGAATGCCCTCTCGCTCCAGGAGCGCCCAATCGGTGACCTGCTTGTGCAGCGTTCGACTCTCCTCGGCCGTGACTTGCGGGGCCCCGCGCTGGCAGGCCTCACAGTTCATTTCCGTCAGTTCACCCATGTCGGACCCGCCTCAAATCGGGCAGAAACTCTGTACGATCCTCAGAAAAGATATACACCCAAGACGGCTCACGCGCCGGTGTCGGTTTGCACGGTAACGCTTCAGCGTAGATCTTGCCGAATGCAAATCAGCTATATCGATGGACCGCGCCTCCGCCGCGCGCTCACGGCGGGCTGCCACTGGGCGCAACAGCAGCGTGGCGAGCTCAACCGAATCAACGTGTTCCCTGTCCCAGACGGGGATACCGGGACCAACCTGTACCTCACGGTGCAGGCGATCGCGGATCGTCTCGAGCACAATACCGAGAGAGCGGTGGGCGTGGTGGCGCACGAAGCCGCCAAGGCTGCAGTGCTGGGCGCACGCGGGAACTGCGGCATGATGCTTTCCCAGTTCCTCCTCGGTTTTGCCCGGAGCATTGAGGGTCAGACCCGGATCGGCGCTACGGATTTCGGTGGCGCGTTGGAAGCCGGGGTCCAAAACCTTTCCGACGCGCTCGAGGAACCGGTAGAGGGTACCATTCTCACCGTCATGCGAGACACGGCCAAAGCGGTTGCTGACGCTGAAATCGAGGACATCGCCCCGTTAGCGGAGCATATGCTCGACCGGGCCCGTGACTCTTTGGAACGGACACCGGAGCTCCTGCCGGTGCTCTCGGCGGCGGGCGTCGTCGATGCGGGCGCGAAGGGTTTCGTGAGCTTTCTGGAGGGCGTGGTCATGTTTCTTCGTGGGGATTCCTTCCCCATGGATTCCGGGGAGGATTTCACGGCTGCCCCCCCGGTGGTGGCCTCGTTCGAATATCCGGAACGGGAGGAGCGATATCGGTTCTGTACCGAGGCGCTCGTCCGCGGGAACGACTTGCCTGACCAGGCAGAGGTTCGCGGTCGCTTACGCGCCCGGGGTGACTCGATGATCGTGATCCGGTCGGATGACGTGCTCAAGGTGCATATTCACACCGACGAGCCCCAAGAGGTCTTCTCCTACCTGAAGGGTTTGGGCGACCTGGTCACCCACAAGGCGGAGGACATGGGGGCTCAGTACGATGCGGCGAAACGCGCCTCCGGTTCCCATCTCGCGCTCGTGCGCCGTCCGGTGGGTATTCTTACCGACAGCGCCGCTGACCTTTCAGAGGAGATCATCCGCGCGCACGGAATCCAGGTGGTCCCGATGATGTTGGTCGATGGCGACGACGTGTATCGGGACGGGGTGGACATGACGGCGGAGCGTTTCCACAAGATGTTGGCCTCCCAGGAGCGGTTACCGACGACGTCGCAGCCGCCACCCGCCGCGTTTTTGGAGGGGTTCAAACGGGCGGCCGCAGATGCCGAACAGGTTGTGGGTGTGATTCTGAGTTCGGGCCTCTCCGGTACCTACGCCTCGGCGGAAGCGGCGGCTGCACTGGAAACGGATTTACCGATCCATCTCGCCGATTCCCGCGGGGTTTCACTTCTTCAAGGGCTTCTGGTCCTAAAGGCCACGGAGTTGGCGGAGATGGCCATGCCCGCCGAAGAGATCGTGAAAGAGCTGAACCGCATACGCGATCAATCGGGAATCCTGTTCACGATCGAGACCTTCGACCGCCTTTTGGCGTCGGGCAGGGTCAGCCGGAGCAAGGCGTTTTTCGGAAACCTGTTGAACGTCAAGCCGATCTTGGCGATCGATCGGGAGGGTAAGGTGGTCCCCCGCGGAACGGCGTTTGGTCGAAAGCGTGTCATCCTGGCGCTCCTGGATGCCGTGGCGGAAGACATGGGGCGTGTACCGGAAAGCGTGCGCTTTGGGATCATTCACGTCGGAATTCCAGAGATCATTTCCGAGGTGAGGGAGCTGTTGGTGGCCCGCTATGGAGACGTGGAAATTCTCAACGCGCTTGTCACACCCGTGATCGCGACGCACCTCGGTATCGGCGCGTGGGGTCTTGCATACATGGTGGAGGACCCGCCGCGATAAGGAGCTAGGGAGCTAGGGCAGCGCCTCTCCGATGGCCACGATGGAGTGTTCCGGCACGAGATGGAGGTCGTCTTCGACCAGCCGCGCCGCCTCATGCAGGATGATGACGAGGGTTCCCGGCGCGATTCCGTCATCCTGTCCAGGGATATTGTAGTCTTCACTAGGCGTATGAAGCACGACCTGTCCCCGCCTTAGCGTGCGATCCGCGCACTTTCCCACC
>JADFMD010000143.1 GCA_022564055.1 Gemmatimonadota bacterium | reverse complement strand
CCAACGCGTGGCCAAGGCTCGGGTCCGCCGGCAGTCTGGCGTAAACAACGACTTCGGCTTGAATCGGGGAACGATAGTAGATGCCGTCGAACGCATCGGCCTTTACTGGTTTTGGAAGAGCCTCTTGAAGAGTGATCGTGAGTTTCAGTACTGTCAGCACCCCCTTGACGTTGTCCAGGTGGGCGGCGTTTTGACTCTCCCATAGAGCTGAGTTAAGCCATTTCCTGAGGTCATCGTCAGCAAGGTTAATCAGCTTTGACGAGACGACCCGTGGGTCGGTGTCGACTTCTTCGGTGCCCTGCATGGGTATGAATGTTTGTTCCACTATGAGGGTAAGTTTGTTTGCCTTCAGTTGCCCGAGAGCCGCCGTCGTCTTAGTGAGCGCTTTTTTGGCGGATGCGATCTCCTTTTCCTTCGCCGCGATATCGCCGAGGTCACGAAGGACACCGAAGGGGAAGGCGATACCTCCTCCTTCCCCGTCGGGAATGCCCAGCACGCGCTCCTTGGGAGGCCGGCGGAGATCGAGATTGCTCACGGGGTAAAGGAAGGACGCGTTGTCCTCCACCTCGTAGTCCCCATACGGATAAAGATCGGCTCTATAGAGTCGCGAGATTCCGGTTCTTTTGCTCACGACCCGCGTATCCGGGTGGAGCTCCACCCAATCTCCCCACTCGATCTCGATAACCGGAAACATGGTCAGCGCCTTAGGCTCCAAGGGGCCGCACCGCCCCGCCGCCAACATCTGCGGCCAAAGGGTGGTTGGCTCCCCGAGAAACTCCTTGCGGTCGAACATGATCAAATTGTTGTTGAAAAGCAGCCCGGATACGCCGAAATTGGCACCGTCCACCGCCGCCCGATGAAAGACCATGCTGGAGCCCGTGAGGGGGCAGTACGTGACGGCCAAATTGGAATCGGTCAAGTTCACGATCTCATGCCACCAAAGAATGTTGTGCGGAACGGCCAGGAACCCGCTGGGCAGGTTGAGGCCGATCACCCGGTCGGTGGGGAGCAGGTAGTCGGCCTCGTCATCGGTCGCCGCGACCAGCGGCGGATCCGTAAGCGCGGGAATCGCGTCCCGCGGTGCCCCGTAGATGGTAGCATGCTGCAGTGCGTGGCAGAGCTCGGTCAGAGCCTGGATATCCCGTTCCCGCCCTTCTACTCCACTGCTGCTCGAGCAGCCGGAGAAGGCCATCGCGGCCAGAGCCAGTGCGGCGAGGAAGGAAGATCTCTCGAACTTAAAAATTTTCACATGCGTTCCCTCCCGAGCCCACGAATTAACGCGTCCTCGAAGCTCTTCGCAAAACGATGCACGGTGGACGTGCGTTCTCCTGTCCAACTCTTGCGCGCTCGAGACGGTTCCCGGAACGGGCTGGGGAACCTCCGACGACATCGGTATCTTCTGAGGAGCCCGCCATCCAAGCGCAGCGCGAGCCAACCACCCTCAAAACAAGGACCTAGTCCCAAGTGTTCAGCCAATTCACCCTTCAGGACCTCGGCGCCCTGGGCGAGTTCGTGGGTGCCCTGGGCGTGGTCGTCTCGCTCGTCTATCTGGCACAACAGATGCGTCAGAACACCACATCGGTCCGAGCCGCGTCTTTCAACTCCATGACGGAGAACAGCATCCGGATCCTGGAGCACTCCTTCAGGGATGGCGACTTCGCCGATTTCCTCCACCGTGCGGAGGGGGATCCATCGAGCCTGTCCCCAACGGAGCTGGTCCGCTGGAACGCCTACATGACCGCCGTCTATCGGCACTTCGGAAACCTCGTGTATCAGTACCGTGTCGGAGTGCTGGACCGGCAGATGTGGCAGTCGTACAGAGACACGCTCAAGAAGAGCCTGCGCACACCGTCGTGGCGAGCCTGGTTCGAGGAAAACAGAGAGGTTTTCAGCACATCTCTGGTCGAACTGGTCGAACTGATCGTCCGGGAGCTGGAGGCGGAAGAGCAGGTTGGGGCGGGGCCGCCCGCGGTTTAGCCCGCCAACGCCTTCTTCAACAGGGCGCTCGACTCCGCCGAAAGCTCCAGGGCCACTGCCGCCTCGTGGCCACGTTCGGTCATCTTCTTCCACGTCTTGCGGATGATGTCGATGGCCTTTTCCTCTCCGATGTCGTCACGTTTGAGGAAGTCATCGAGGTGATGCTCGAGGAAGACGAGCGCCGCGGCGTCTTCGAGCGTCTGCACATCGGCGTCCGTGCGAAGATTTCTCTTCTGGAGCAGCGTCCGAACGCGCTCGATCTTGTCATCGTCATAACCCCGGGCCCGAAGAAGCTCTGAAGCCCGGTCCGCGTGATAGGCGTAGAGCGTAGTACGCCAACGGAGGTACCCCTTCCGGTCCATGGGATAATTGCTGCGCGGGATCTCCCACCTGCGAAGGTGTTGGCTCCGGGCTGCGATGCGCAGTGCCTCGGGCGCATGGGGATCGAGCTGCTCGACCCATTTCTGCATTCTCCTTCCGTACACCAGCTCCTTGGGCTGTGCCACCCCATCGACGATCTCGGAATTCGGGTCTTCGCCGTTGGCCTCGTCGATGTTCCGGATGACCTGCTGGAACCGATCGCTGTCACTCATGAACCCAAGGATACAGCCGCGCGGGCCAGCTTGCATCCGACACCATGCACGCCCATGGTAATGCACGGACGAAGGACCGGCGTGAAGTTCAGAATTCGCCCGCCCATTACACGAGCGAACGCCATGAAGACGCGTAGGGAATTCCTGGCTCGGGCCTCCCAGGGCCTCTTGGGACTCGGCGCGATGCCGGCCCTCAGGATGGGCGCCTCGCCTGCCCGGACGAGCCCCTCATTCGCCCAAGCACGGGGCACCGGGCTGGTGTACGACGAGCGCTACCTCGAGCATGTTCTGCCCCCAACGGCCGGGGCGCCACACCCCGAGAGACCGCTCCGGTTGCGGAGGATCCGGGAGATGTTCGCGGAGCGAGGCCTCGACCGGGAGCTCACACCCATTCCCCTCATGTCGGATCCCATCCCTCCGATACGGCGACACCACACCCCAGAGCACTTCGAGTCCGTCCGTGCGATCCCCATCACCGGCCCCGTTGCGGAGCTGACCGTGGCGGGTGCGCTCGGGGGCGTCGACGCCGTGGCACAGGGGGAGGTGCGTAACGTCTTCTGCGCCATCCGACCCCCCGGCCACCACGCGAACAACACTGGCCGAGAGGAGGGCTTCTGCTTCTACAGCACCGCTGCGATCGCCGCTCGGTATGCCCAGGAAGTACACGGCTTCGAGAAGATCCTCATCATCGACTGGGACTACCACCACGGGAATGCAACCCAGAACGCGTTCTACCGCGATCCCTCGGTGCTGTTTTTCTCAGCCCACGATTTTTTCGCATACCCGGGCACGGGCGATCCGTCGCTGACAGGGGAGGGTGAGGGCTCGGGGCTCAACATCAACGTGCACCTCGACTGCGGTTCAAGGGACGCTGACATGCTGAGGCAATGGGACACTCAGCTTCTCCCCGCCGTGAGCCGATTTCGGCCCGACTTCATCATCCTGTCGGCCGGTTTCGACAGTCGTCAGGACGACTTGCTGGGTTGCTTCGATCTCACCGACGACGTGTTCCGCCGTATGACCCGCATATCGCTTGATCTTGCGGACGATTATTGCGGAGGGCGAGTCGTGTCGCTGCTCGAAGGCGGATACAACGTCGAAGGGACGGCACTTGCCGCCGCCGCCCACGTAGAGACGTTGCTCGAGGGCGCCTGAGCGACTTTTTCCTGGAGGAGTGACCGAGTCATGAGCGATCAGATCAACGACCCGATGCCCGCCGGCACCGCCGGCGTGATGACCCGCCGGAGCCTGCTTCTCTCACTCCCGGGGTTGGCCCTCGCCCGCCGTGTGCTCGGGCAGGGCCAGGCCGCTCCGCTCAGCATTCGGGGCCTACACCAGGTGACGCTCGCCGTCTCGGACCTGGAACGCTCGCTGGATTTCTACCAGGGGCTCTTCGGCATGCCCGTGCAGGCGCGCCAGGAGGGGAAGATCCTTCTCCGCATCGGTGACGGACCGCACTTCCTGGCGCTCACCGAGGCCGGGCCCGCGGGACCCCACATCGATCACTTCGGCCTGGCCGTGGATAATTTCGACGTCGAGCGGGTCGTGCGAGCCTTGGCGGGTCACGACGTGACGCCCGGCGGCGGCAGCCAGGGTTTGAGCGGTGGTGCCAGGCGGGTACGCGCGACCACGCGGGGAGACACACCCGAGCTCCATATGGGCGATCCCAACGGTCTGGTCATTCAGCTGCAGGATCCGAGGTACTGCGGCGGAGGGGGACCGCTCGGTGACGTCTGCGCGGCACCCGAGCCCGCGCCGGCAACCGGATCGCTCGCGCTGAGCGGTCTGAGCCACCTCACGATCAACGTGCCGGATCCCGAGCTCACGAACGCGTTTTACCAGCGGACCTTCGGGATGGACATCCAGGCTTACCAGGCCGCCTCACCCCTGATGGGTGTCGGGCCCGGTGTGCACTTCCTGATGTTCATCGGCGCAGGCGGGGGCGGCACCGCCCGAATCAATCACGCCTGTCTCAGCCTCGCGAATTTCGACGTCGAGCGTATTCAGAGTGCCCTGGAGGATCACGGCATCACGCCCAGAGGCACCGAGCCCGGTCGATCGGGGCCCCTGCTGCACCGGGTGACCATGCGCATGCCCAATCGCGGCGGCGCCCCCCAAGGCACGCCGGAGCTCTACTTCAGCGATCCGGATGGCCTGTCGATCCAGCTTCAGGACGTGGCGTACTGCGGCGGCGGGGGTTACCTGGGCGGAGTGTGCCCCTGACCGCCTTCCAGACCGATCCCGCCTAGGGCTCCGTTGGGGAACAATCGAGGCACGGGAGCGGTTGTCATAGGATGAAATCGCTTCACTCCCACACGCTTTTCAGGAAGCCTGTTGCCATGTTCGACACCATCACCCACCTGCGCCAAAACCTCACGCGGATGAGCTTCAAGCTGATGCTGTGCGGGATTCTTCCGCTGGTCGCAGCCTCGGCTTGCACGGAGAGGGGGGACATCACTTTCGAGCAAGAGGAGAATTTCGGCGCCATCGAAATCACAATTTTTACTAATGGGGCGAACCTGGACCCGGACGGTTACATCGTGATGGTCGATGAGGGCCGAAGCGAGGAGATCGAAATCAACGCAAGTCTGGTGATCGGCGCCCTCCTGGTGAAGCGGTACGACATCAATTTGAACGACGTCGCCGAAAACTGTTCGGTGGGCGTGAACCCGCTGATCGTCACCATCGTTGCTGACGTCACGATCGACGGTGTGTTCGTCGGGACCTGCTGCAGCTGAACGCCACCTCAGGGATCGATGTATCTGACGTAGCGCTTCACGGCCCGCGGGCCCACCTCTGCGCTGTAGATCACCCCATCGGCGTCCGCCACGACCCCCTCACCCCCGCTGCTGCCTGAGAGCGGTCCGTTGTTGGCATCGGCCGGGTCGGGTATGAACGCCCACACCTCGCCGGTCCGCGCGCTGCCGACACGAATCCCGCGCCTCCAATCCGCACGGCCCCGGCCCGCGTTCGACTCGGAATCGACCCCGTACAGGATGTCGTTCTGGTCGATAAAGATTCCGCTCAAGCGGCTGAACTGATGCCACTGGTCGAGGAAGTTCCCGTCCTGGTCGAAGATCTGGATCCGACTGTTGCCGCGGTCGGCCACGAAGAGCCGGCCCTGTGAGTCCATCGCCAGCCCGTGCGGCGCGTTGAACTGACCCGGCCCTGAGCCCGCCTCGCCCCACGCCATGATGTACGTCCCGTCGGGTGCGAACTTGACGATGCGGGCGTTGCTGTTCCCCCCGTGACCATCGGCCACGAAGATGTCTCCGTTGGGCGCCGTGATCACGTCGGAGGGCATGTTGAAGTGGCGCTCGTCGTCGCCGGTCTCTCCCGGCACGCCGAGCCGCAGGAGTATCTCACCCTCCGGACTGAATTTGATGACCTGATGCCCCTTGTTGGGGGCTCCGACCCCCTGCACGAAGGGAGCGTCGGTCACCCAGACGTTGCCCTCCCGGTCCACGTGGAAGCCGTGGGGGATCGCGAACAGCCCACCCCCGAAGCTCCTGACCAGGATACCGTCGGGGTTGAACTTGAGAACGACCGGAAGGTCCGAGTCGGCGCAGCTTCTCGGCGTATAGCGCGGATTGAGGGAGTCGGACCCACAGCGTTCGGCCACCCAGATCGACTTGCCGTCCGGGTCGACGTCGATCGAGCTGGTCGCTCCCCAATGTCGGCCGACCGGCATCTTGGCCCAGCCGTCGGTCGACTGGTAGGGATTGGGGAGGTCGTTGTTCGGTTCGGACTGGGCG
>JADFMD010000142.1 GCA_022564055.1 Gemmatimonadota bacterium | reverse complement strand
TCGGTTTCGACAATCAGAACGTCAGGATAGGTCTCGCGAACGCGGCCCATCAAGACGTCCACCGAGAACGGTTCCCTTCGGATCTCGAGTGTTTCGGCTGCGACCAGCGTGCGTTCAGCCCGGGCTTGATCACCAGTCGTTGTCCCGGCGGCTCGCGCCGGTGTACTCCGGACCACGAAGTACGGCTCTCCCAAGATCCTTTCGTAGGTGATCTCCTTGATGGTGCGGCCGGGTAGCAGCCCATCCCAAGCGTCGACGTCGATCAGCGGGAAGGCGGAGGCATCGAGTTCTCCGCCGCTGAGCGCCCGTCGCAGCTCTCGGGTTTCCAGCCCTGGCCCCGACGCCCATCCGAACGGCTCCATGGACAAAAAGCCGCTGAACACCCAGGTCAGCGTGAGGATTCCGAACACCACGCCCGTGATGTAATGCCAGCGCAACCAGCCCGCATAGGGGATATGGGAGCCGATGCGTGTGAGCCGAAAAGGCCGTGAGAACCTGAACTGAACGATCCCCAGGGTGATTCCCAGGATCGCGAGCACGCAGCCGAACCCGGCCGTCCAGAGGATCGTCTGCGTCCAAAGGTTTTGGCGGACGCGTAGCGGAGTGAGGTAGAGCCAGTGAGGGATGGCCGAGACCCAGGCTAGGGCTCGGCTGCCTCGCGTGGTCAGCAGCACGACCTCTCCCGATTTCGGTGACACGTAGAGTTGAGTACGTGCTTCGTCGTCGATGCTCAGCTTGTGAAACGGGAGCTGGCTGCGCAGTGATATGGTCCACTGGTCTGAGCGCGCCAGAAGCTCCTGGTACTCGACGCTTTCGGAGGAAACGTCCATGAACCGACTCGCCACCTCGAGGGCCCGGTCGGGGCCCACTTCGGCCATCCGCTCTCCGGTGTCGGCAAAGATCGTCGTCCCGCCCTCGCTATCCAATCGATACGCTGGGCGGTCCATTACCATGACGAGCGTGACTCTACTCAACGCGTCACTCGATCCGTCACCCGATGCGCCGTTGAGCCCCGCCTGTGCGGCGGCCTCCCCTGGCGTCAGTCGGACGGATTCGAGATCCAGCGGCTCCAGTCGTTCCAGCCGCAGCTCCTCCGTAAGGCTCGGCATCCCCCTCGCGTAGATCATGCCGATACCCGAGGCGAACCAGACCACGAACAGCAGGCCCAGAGCGATGCCCAGGTAGCGATGCGAGAGGATCAACCATTTCCGGAGCTGAGCCATCATTCGGTCCCCATCCCTCCCTTTCCGTTACTCCTACGGCGCGGCCAGGCCTGCGCGTGCCACAGTGAGTCGCGCGCGGAGTCGGGGCAAGGAAGCGACGCTAGAGATCCCGGGGCAAGGTCCGCTTGAAGATGGTCGAAGGTGGGTTTGAAAGTGGCGGAGGGTCGGCTTGAGAGTGGTCCATGGACCGCACTCGAAGGAGTGTCGTACATTGACAGTGGTCCACCGCGGTGTCCATTTTGGGCCGCGTCGGACCGCAAAAAAAAGCTGAGAATGCCTCCTTCGAGTGACCACGGGGCGATTCGACGCGCGAGGCCCCCCCCACTCGCCGCGTGCTCACTCCTTAGAGATCAGGAAAGTGCAATGGAAAAAGATCTACAAAAACTCGGGTCCGCGTCCGTCATCCGCTCACTGCTCACTCTCGTGGTGCTAGCCGTCGGCACGCCCATTGGGCTTTCCGCCAGCCTGTCGCCTCAGCAGCAAACGGGGGGTGTCATCACCGGCACGGTGTCCGAGCGGAGATCCCTACAGCCGATCGCCTATGCGGTCGTGCGGGTCGCCGGGACCGACAATTCGGTGACGACGGGCGTAAGCGGGCAGTTCAGGATCACCGACGTAGCTCCCGGGACCCACGAGCTTCAGGTCACGGCCTTGGGATATCGGACCTTTGACACCGCCCCGCTGACGGTTGCCCTCGCTTCCGAGGCCCGCGTCATGATCACCATGGAGAGCGAGCCCCTCAAGGTGGAGCGACTCATCGTGACCGCGATGAAGACGGCCCAGAGCACGGCGGAGGTTACGGCCCTGACCACCGTGGTCGACCGCGAGGACATCGAAGCGCGGGGTGATCTCGAGCTCGTGGATGCGCTCGAGAACGCGCCCGGCCTCATGCACACCGCCCAGGCCAACGCATTCGAATCGATCGAGCTCCGGGGAATGCCACGACAGGGGAACGAGTTCGAGACCACCCTGTTGCTCATCGACGGCGTGCCTCAGACCGATTCGAGGAACAGCGCGCGCGTGATCAACCTCCCCATCGATCATGCCGTTGCCATAGAAATCGTCAACGGCCCCAATTCGGCGCTGTATGGGCGGACCGCCATCGGCGGTGCGATCAACATCATCACCGCCATGCCCACGGCTCAACCCCGGCTCACCGCGGAGCTGCAGCTCGGAGAATTCGGCCACGTCCGGGGCGCTGTCAGCGCGTCGGGGCCGCTCCGGGACGGGGCTGGCTACTTCCTGTCCTGGTCTTCGGGTGGCAACCACGGGTTCTACTCCGGAGACCCCGCTTATGACGTGGACGAGACTTCGGTCTTCGCCAAGTTCGCGATCACACCGGACGACAAGTCCGAAGCGTGGATCTCGGTCAACAGCGTCACGTCCGACAATTCGTTGCCCACCAGTGTGCCGGTCGTGGGTGGCCAGCTGCTGAGCGACATCGAGCCACAGTTCGACCTGCTGGCCAACATCAACTTGCCGACCGCCAACTTCCATCAGGAGGAGCTGCGGCTGACGGCGCACTACACCCGAGATCTCGGCAATGGCCTCTCCTTTACCAACACGGCCTCCTTTCGGGACATCCAGTACAAGTTCGAGGAGTCGGGCGACATCATTGGGGCACCGTTCGATCTCGTGGCCGGCACGCTCACCATGTATCCGTTCTCGCTCAAGTCCGACGAGGAGATCTTCTACGAGGAGGCCCGCATCACGCTGCTGCCATCCTGGGGAGACCTCGACGATGAGCTGCTGGCCGGGATTTCCTTCGAGTCGAATACGGGGTTCAGGCGCGGGGATCTCATCTTCACGGATGCCGGGACCTTCGGGATGCCCATCGACTTCCTCGACCCCACCCCACCGCCTCGGACCGATTGGGAGTATTTCGAGTTCGGGGGAGATGAATACCGGCTGCGGACTTACGGCCTCTACTACCAGTACCAGATCGCCCCGCTGCCTCGACTCCACCTGACGGCTGCGGGCCGCTTCGATCGCCTGGCCCTCAAGAACGTGGAGACCTTCGCGGTTGGCATGCCGGTGAGCGAAGAGACGTTCAACGCGTTCAGCCCGAAGTTCAGCGCCTTGTACAACCTCCTGGAAGAGAGGGAGACGGGGTGGTTGGGCCGGGTCAACCTGAACCTCTACGTGGCCTACTCCGAGGCCTTCAAGCCTCCCAGAAGCCCCTCGGGACTCAACCCCCCCGGTGAAGACGCGAACCTGGACCCGGAGAACATCACCAACTATGAAGTGGGTGTGAAGAGCTCGTTCCTCGACGGCCAGGCCAGTCTGCAGGCCACGTATTTCCAGATGGAACGGGACGGAATCGTGGTGAGCACGCAGGAAGGGCCGTTCTTTCGGGACAGCAACGCAGGAAAGCAGGACTTCGAGGGGCTGGAGCTGGCGGTGGCGTGGGCGGCCAGGCCCGGCCTCAACGTCTACGGCAACGTGGCCTTCTATCAAAACCGATTCGGCGAGTTCGTCATCGAGAATGAATCCGCGCCCGATGTCGTGCTGACCGGCAACCGGCTGCCGTCCGTTCCGGACAAAATTTTCAATCTGGGTGGCAGCTATCAGCACACGGAGGAGCTAGGGTTCACGCTCGGCTTCAAGTACGTCGGCGACCGTTACTCCGACCAGAACAACCTCCTTCTTTTGGATTCGTACCCGTTGGTCGACGCCAGCGTATCGTGGTCGTCGGAACCCGTGCGCTTCACGCTCTCAGGCCATAACGTGCTCGACAAACGGTACTTCACCTCCGGAGGCTCGAACGCCGACTCGGTGAATCCCGCGGCGCCTCGTCAGCTCGTGTTCATCGTTTCGTACGTGTACAACTAGAGCGGGGACAGCGCGGTCAACCGGTCATCCGTCCGCCCGGGTCGCGACAAAGTCCCCTATGAGAAGCCCACCCGCGATGTCCATCTCCCCGGTGATCTCGCCTGTGTCTTCGTCGACGGTCCCGGTGTATACGACCGGAGCGATCTGCCCCGCTAAATCCGCCGAGAACGAAAAAGTCATCTCCGATCCCATCACACTCCCCGAAATGTCGGCTTCGCCCAGCGCCTCGGACGAATAGCTCCCGGTCAGGGTCTCTCCGTCCTGTACCAAGGTCACCTCCGGATAGGTGGTGCCCGTGTCGGTGGTTACCGCGAAGATCCAATCTCCGGATAGGTCGATCTGCGCGCTGACCTCAACGGCTCCCGCGAGGGTGATCACGATCGCCGTCGCGAGCAGTCCACTGATCCGATTTGTGCTGAACCTCATCTCATTCTCCTCTGTTTGAATCCCATGGTTTTTGAAGCCCTGGGGCGTTCAGTCGATCACCGCCTGATACACCAGCCTCTTGAACTGTCGTCGGAACGTGATGTCGCGGATCGGGCGCTCAGGATCGGTCTGGATCTGAATCATGAAGATGCCGATGAGGTCCTCCTCCGGGTCGACCCAGAAGGAGGTCCCTCGGATACCGTACCAATAGTACGTCCCCACCGGGTCGGGCATGCCGTCCATACCCGCCTCGTTCTTCACCGTGAAGCCGAGCCCGAAACCCCATCCGGGTTGCAGGAACGAGGTGGGAATCCCGTCCGGCAGGTGATCGACGGTCATTAACTCCACTGTCTTGCGACCGAGGATCCGGGCCCCGTCCAGCTCGCCGCCGTTCATCAGCATTTGGGCGAACCTTGCGTAGTCGTGTGCGGTGGACACGAGCCCACCGCCCCCGGAGAACCTGGTAGGACGTTGTCGGAAGCTGCCCCTGTCCACGGCCGTGAGTGTACCGTCGGGGCCCCTCCGTATATAGGAGCGCGTGAATCGATCCCACTTGGAGGCCGGTACGTAAAATCCGGTATCGACCATCCCCAGGGGCTCGAAGATCCGCTCGCGAAGGAACTCATCGAACGACTGTCCCGATACGACCTCCACCAGTCGGCCGAGCACGTCGGTGGAAAGGCTGTAGTGCCACCGTGTTCCTGGCTCGTACATGAGCGGGAGTTTGCCAAGCTCCGTTATCATTTCTTCGAGGGTCGCCTGGCGCTGGACCCTCGTTCGACGGTAGAGGCTGTCGACGACGGAGTTGGAGAAGCTCCCATAGGTCAGACCCGAGGTATGGCGCAGCAGATCCTGGATCGTCATGCGTCGGCGGGCCCTCACGGTTGGAATGTCATCCGCCGAGGTCGCTTCGGAGAGGTTGGCTACGGGGACGTTGGCGAGCTCCGGTAGATACCGGCCCACCGGATCGGTGAGAAAGAAGCGCCCCTCCTCAAACAGGATCATCACCGCCACGCTGGTGATGGGTTTCGTCATGGAGGCTATGCGAAAGATGTCATCCACCTCCGAGCGGTCGCTGGCCGCCACGTCCCTCATGCCCCACGCGCCGGTGTACACGAGCTTACCGTGCCTCAGAACGATCCCCACGGCTCCTGCGATGCGGCCCTCCTCGACGTAGCCGCCGAAAACGTCATCGATCCGCTGGAGGCGCTCGGACGAAAGTCCGACGTCCTCCGGCTCGGCCACGGGAAAGAGCTGAGCGGAGGTGGGGACCGAGACGAGCGCGAGAAGAGCGAAAGTAATCGTATACCTACGGATCATTCTGACCTCTGGGGGTCCGAGAGCGTGTAAGGGCACCGAGAGAGTGTACGGGTACCGGCACGACCGAGATGGAGTAATTTCGCTCAGAGTACGCCATCGCCTTCAGACGCGCGAGTTCGGGGCCAAGGAGGTTTTGCTCCGGGAGCCTGGAGTGTCCCCTCTCGCTTGGCGCGCGTCAACTGGCCGGATCAGGTCGAGGGTGACATTATCGGATCGAGGTTGGCGAGCACGGAGGAGGTAAGATGATCGCACGTTACTCCGCTTCTTTTTTTGCCCTCGGTTTGATAGGCGCGTCCTCGTTATTGGCCCCGCCGTCCGCGGCGGCCTGGGAGCGCACCGTGGCCCACGCGCGTACGGTGGCCCATGCGCCCACGGCGGCCCAGCCGCCCACCTCCGGCCAACAGCAGTGGGTGCTGCCCCGTACGCCCGACGGTCGTCCGGACCTCCAGGGGAACTGGAGCAACGCGACGATCACCCCGATGCAGCGCCCGCGAGGACCGGGCCCGGTACTGACGCGGGACGAGATCGCGGCGATCGA
>JADFMD010000041.1 GCA_022564055.1 Gemmatimonadota bacterium | reverse complement strand
CCCGGGCAGCGGCGGGGAGCGGAGACTCCCTACGCAGCGTCCCGGCCACGGTGTAGCGGAGGAGGGAGTCTCCGCTCAACCGCCGCGGGCCTCAGCAATAGAGCTCGCAGGGCCCACCGGCCCCGCAAGTGAGAGGAAGATATGGGGCGAGAGAAGATTACCCTGGGGTGCTCCGAGTGCGAGGAGCGGAACTACAACCAGACGAAGAACAAACGCCTGCACCCGGAGCGGGTCGAGTACAGGAAATACTGCCGTCGCTGTAGGCGGCACACCATGCATAAAGAGACCAAGTAGCGGATCGGCGGATGGCGATAGGATCGAAGATCATAGCGACGCGCGACTTCATCGAGGAGTGCTGGGACGAGCTCTCCAAGGTGACGTGGCCGGATCAGGACCAGCTCAGGAGTGCGACGCTGGTCGTGATCGCGTTCGTGATTCTGATTTCCGCGGTCATCTGGATCATGGATGTCGCGTCTCGGACGATCATCAGCTTCATCATGGGGATCTTCGGCGCGTGAGCGGACAGTCCTGATGACGACCATGGCCGAATCCACGTGGTACGCGGTTCAGACCTATTCCGGACACGAGAATAAAGTCCAGAAGCTGATTGAGCGGCGTATCGAAGAGCAGGAAGGCTCTGCGGATGAGAGGGAGATCCGTGACGTGGTGGTTCCGACTCAGGACGTGGTCGAGATTCGGAACGGTAAGCGTGTCACTGTGACCCGGCGGCTATACCCGGGATATGTGCTCGTGAACATGGACCTGAATCAAAGAACCATGCACACGGTCAACAACATTCAGGGTGTGATCAAGTTTGTAGGCAGCGGGAAGTCTCCGCAGCCCCTGCGCGAGGAAGAGATCAACAAGATTCTCGGAATCGAGGTTGAGAAAGACGACGACGAGGCTCAAGAAGAGATTCCGTTCCACCTCGGACAGGTGGTGGAGGTGACCCAGGGCCCCTTCAGCGATTTCTCTGGGACGGTCAAGGAAGTCTATCCCGAGAAGGGCAAGGTCAAGGTCGAAGTCTCACTCTTCGGCCGGCCCACATCGGTCGAGCTGGATTACACACAGTTGAAGGGTTTTTAGGACACCATAGGCAAGGTCCCAGGATAGAGAATGGCGAAGAAGGTAATCGGTTTCATCAAGCTTCATGTTACGGGGGGGCAGGCCAACCCGGCTCCGCCTGTCGGTCCTGCGCTGGGTCAGCAGGGCGTGAACATCATGGAGTTCTGTAAGCAGTTCAACTCCAAGACCCAGCAGCAGAACGGGGTCACGATTCCGGTCGAGATCACGATCTATGCCGATCGCTCTTTTTCCTTCATCACGAAGACGCCGCCGGCGTCCTTCCTGATCAAGAAAGCTGCGGGGCTCCAGAAGGCCTCCGGAGAGCCGAATCGGGACAAGGTTGGAACGGTGACGCGAGCACAACTCGAGGAGATCGCCGGTATCAAGATGGTGGATCTCAATACGAACGACGTGGATGCTGCGGTCCGCATGCTGTCTGGCAGTGCGCGGTCCATGGGCATCGAGGTGGTCTAGAGAAACACAGTCCGCAGAACCACCCGCTGAGAACCGCCAGGGGTGGGAGGACGAAACAAGTCGGTTCTGACATTATGCCAAAACACGGCAGGAAATTCCGCGAGGCCCAGGCCAAGGTGCCCCCCGGCGTTCAGTTCAAGCCCGATGAGGCGGTGCAGATGGTGAAGGATCTCGCTTCGGCGAAGTTCGACGAGACGGTGGAGGTCGCCACCTGCCTGAACGTCGATCCCCGCAAAGCCGATCAGATCGTGAGGGGCACCGTCGTGCTGCCCCACGGCACAGGCAAGACGATACGGGTCCTGGTGATCGCACAGGGTGAAAAGGAGACGGAGGCGACGGAAGCCGGGGCGGACTACGTAGGTACCGAGTACGTGGAGAAGATCCAGGAGGGATGGCTTGACTTCGACGTGTGCGTGGCCACTCCCGACCTCATGGGAAAGGTCGGACCGCTGGGGAGGATCCTCGGCCCCCGGGGCTTGATGCCGACGCCCAAAGGCGGGACGGTGACCTTCGACGTCGGTCGTGCAGTACGCGAGATCAAGGCCGGAAAAATCGAATACCGGGTGGACAAAACCGGGAACATACATGTGCCATTTGGCCGCGTCTCCTTCTCTTCGGAACAACTCGACGAAAATCTTGGGGCGATCATGGATTCGATCGTCCGGGCCAAGCCCTCGGCTTCCAAGGGCACCTATGTCAAGAGCGTCACCGTGTCCAGCACGATGGGTCCCGGCGTGGCGATCGACCCGAACCTGTTTCGCCGGATCTCCAAATGAATCGCACCGAAAAGCAGACCTTCGTGGAGGAATTCCGCGAAAAGATTCGAGCAGCTCCGGTGCTTTACCTGACTGATTTTTCCGGGCTCGACGTGAAGTCCATGACCCTTCTCCGTCAGCGGCTCAAGGACTCAGGCGCGGAGTACCTGGTCGTGAAGAATCGGCTGGTCAAGCTTGCCGTCGCGGACCTGGATTTGCCGGACATCTCTGAGGCGTTGCTCGGCCCGACCGGTGTCGTGCTGGGTTACGAGGGGATCGTCGAGCCCGCGAAGGCCGTTAGGGATTTCGCCAAGGAACATGACGATAAACCGGTATTCAAGCTCGGCATTATCGACAACCAGCTCGTGTCCGCAGCAGAGATCCAGCGACTTGCCAAACTTCCGCCGCGCGAACAACTCCTCGCGGAGTTGGCGGGGGCGTTGGAGGCGCCGATGGCTGCATTGGTGAGTGCCCTCGAGGGTAAGGTCCAGGAAATGGCGGGGCTCATGGAAGCCTTGAGGGACCAGAAGGAAGGTGAAGGGGCGGAGTCGCCCCAGGTTGGGGCGGAGGCTGCTGAAGCTGGCGCCAAGACCGCCGAAGCTGAGGCGGCCGAGCCTGAGACCGAGACTGCTGAACCTGAAGCGGCCGAGCCTGAGGCTGAGGCGGAAACCGCCGAACCTGAAGCGAAGCCCGCCGAGGCTGAGGCGCCCGAGCCTGAGGCAGAGGCGGCTGAACCTGAGAAAGAGAACTAGGAATCCATAGTCCCAACCCGGCCCGAGGCTGGGTGAACCAGGAGGAAAAGCCACCATTATGGCTACCAACCAAGAAGAGCTTCTCGACACCATTGGAAGCATGACCGTTCTCGAGCTCTCTGAGTTCGTAGACGCGTTCAAGGACAAGTTCAACGTGACCGCTGCTGCTCCGGTGGCGGTAGCCGGTGGTGCCGCTGCGGCGGGCGCCGAGGTCGCCGAAGAACAGAACGAGTTCGACGTCGTCCTCGAGGGATTTGGCGACAAGAAGATTCAGGTGATCAAGGTGGTCCGAGAGGTCACGAGCCTGGGTCTCAAAGAGGCCAAGGACCTGGTCGATAATGCTCCGAGCACGGTCAGGGAGGCCATCAGCAAGGCCGAGGCCGAGCAGGTCAAGGCCAAACTAGAGGAGCAGGGCGCGACGGTAGTGCTGAAGTAGCAGGCCGGTACCTGTGACTCCCGCTCTCGGCCTGGCCGAGAGATCTCGGATCGGACTCGTGGAATCGCGACGCCGCAGACTAGAGGCTCACCCGTGTGGCCTTGTGTCAGTGCTTTCGTGTTTGACCGTGGTCCGCTCCCGTTGTTGTCGACCACCTGTTTGTTCGGCCGCCCCCTCGGGGCGCGGGCCGGAAAAGGGGAACACCCTTGGATATTAGGAGAGATGCCCGTCCGGTAGTGAGCTTCGCCAAGCTCAAGTCGGTGATGCCGATGCCCAACCTTCTAGACGTCCAGCTCCGGTCTTTCGAAAAGCTCGTCGAGCAGGATGTCGATCCGAAGGAGCAGTGGGACTTTGGCCTGGATCGCGTTTTCGCGGAAATTTTTCCGATTTCCGACGTCAACGAGAACTTCACCCTGGAGTACGTAACGTCCGCACTCGGGGAGCCGAAGTATTCGGTCGAGGAGTGCATCGAACGCGACATGACCTATGCGGCGCCCCTGAAGGCGACGCTACGGTTGGTGGTATGGGAACGTCCGGAAGAGGATGGCGAGGGAGAAAAGCGCCCGGGAGACATCATTGAAAAAGAGGTCTATCTCGGTGATCTACCGCTTCTCACCGAACTGGGCACGTTCATCATCAACGGTGCCGAGCGCGTGGTGGTGAGCCAGTTACATCGTTCTCCGGGTGTGGTCTTCGAGGAGAACATCCACCCGAACGGATCCAAGCTTCACAGTGCCCGGATCATTCCCTTCAGAGGCTCGTGGGTCGAGTTCAGCATCGACATCAACGACATCTGCTACGTCCACATCGACAAGAAGAAGAAGTTCCCGGCAACGGCCCTCCTGAGGGCGTTCGGTTTCGGAACGGATGCGGACATCTATCAGCTCTTCTTTACGACGAGCACCATCAGTCCCGTGACGGTTGATAAGCAGGGAAAGAAAGAGATTCTCGGGAAGGTCCTGGCGGAAGTGATCGTGGACCGTGCGACGGGTGAGGTGTTGGTCGAGGAATCCACGGAGGTGGATGAGGACGTGGCCGAGCTCCTGGAACGGGCTGGCCGCAAGAAGGTCAAGGTCTACAGCGCCAGGGGGGAGGTCGGACGAGAGAGTCCGATCATCAAGAACACCCTCCGGAAGGATCCCACCGAAAGTGAGGAAGAGGCGCTCAACGCCATCTACTCGCTGCTGAGGCCCGGTGACGCGCCCAATATGGAGACCGCGAGGGCCGCCATCGAGCACGTGTTCTTCAATCCGAAACGGTACGACCTCGGCCGTGTCGGCCGCTACAAGATCAACAAGCGGCTGGGTTTGAAAACTCCGACGCATATCACGGTCCTCACCAAGGAAGACTTCATCGAGATCCTCCGCTACCTCATCGAGTTGAGCGAGGGGCGTGGTACCACGGACGACATCGACCACCTCGGCAATCGCCGTGTCCGCACGGTCGGCGAGCTCATTGCCAATCAGTTCTCGGTCGGGCTGTCCAGGATGGCCCGCTTGGTCAAAGAGCGCATGTCCATCAACACGGATCCCGAGAAGATCAACATCGACGACCTGGTGAATGCCCGGACGGTGTCCGCGGTCATCCAGGCGTTTTTCGGCTCGTCCCAGCTCAGCCAGTTCATGGACCAGACGAATCCGCTGGCCGAATTGACGCACAAGCGGCGTCTTTCCGCCCTGGGTCCGGGTGGCCTCACCCGGGAACGTGCCGGGTTCGAGGTGAGGGACGTGCACTACTCCCACTACGGGCGGATGTGTCCGATCGAGACACCTGAGGGCCCGAACATCGGCCTGATCACGTCACTCACGACCTACAGCCGAATCAACGAGCTCGGGTTCGTAGAGACACCGTACCGGCGGGTGGTCAACAAGAGGGTCACGACCAAGATCGAGTGGCTTTCGGCCAACGAAGAGGAAGAGGTCCGGATCGCTCAGGCCAACGCCCCTCTGGATGAGAAGGGGAACTTCGTCAACGAATTCGTCTTGTGTCGGGAGCGGGGCGATTTTCCGCTCCTCAAGCCGGACGTCATCGACTACATGGACGTGGCGCCGGACCAGCTCGTCTCGGTGGCGGCGGCGCTGATCCCCTTCCTCGAACACGATGACGCCAACCGTGCGCTCATGGGCTCGAACATGCAGAGGCAGGCAGTGCCGCTCCTGTTCCCCGATGCCCCGCTCGTGGGGACCGGCCTCGAGTTCAAAGTGGCCAGGGACTCCGGGGCCGTGATCACCGCACGTCGGGGTGGCAAGGTTGTCCGGGTGACGGCGGATGAGGTCGTGGTCGATACTGGAATCGCGGCGATCGGGCAGACCGAGCAACCGCTCGCGAAGCTGGCTCAGTACGATCGCTATCGGCTGAAGAAATTCTGGCGGACCAATCAGGATACGGCCATCAACCAGAGGCCCTTGGTCGACGATGGCCAGAAAATCAATCCGGGTGACATCATCGCGGATGGGCCCTCCACGGACAACGGCGAGCTCGCGCTGGGCCGAAACGTGCTCGTCGCGTTCATGCCCTGGTACGGCTACAACTTCGAGGATGCGATCGTCATCAGCGAGAAACTCGTGAAGGAGGACGTGTTCGCGTCCATCCACATACAGGAGCTCGAGCTCCACGTGCGGGACACCAAACGCGGGATGGAGGAGATAACGCGCGAGATCCCGAACGTGGCGGAGGAGAGCCTCGTGGATCTGGACGACCGTGGGATCGTCCGGGAGGGTGCTCGCCTCAAGAGCGGGGACATTCTAGTCGGTAAGATCACACCCAAAGGCGAGACGGAGCTCTCTCCGGAAGAGAAGCTACTCACGGCCATCTTCGGTGAGAAAGCCAAGGACGTGAAGGACTCTTCCTTGCGGGTGCCGCCGGGAATGAGCGGCACCGTCATCGATGTGAAGATCTTCTCGCGCCGCATTGACGATCCGCTTCTCGAGAGGGAACACGGCGCGCGCATCGGAGAGCTCCGGCAAAAGGAACGCGACGAGATTCAGCGTGTCACGTTAGCCAGGGACGAGGAGCTGCGAGAAATCTTGCGCCTCAATACTGTGGCCTTGGCCCTCAAGAAAGGGACGGTGGAGCCGTTCATCGCCGAGGGCACGAAGCTCACTCAGGATTCCCTCGCGGATCTGCAGTTCTCCCAAATCGACCTCAGCACCCTGAAGGTGAAGAGCAAGGACACGAACACGAAGATCCGACGGGTTGTGGACGAGGCCCGCGGCCGCATCGAGCGGGTGAAGCGGAAGACGGAGGAGCAGATCGACAAGGTGTTCCAGCCGGACGAGCTTCCACCCGGTGTGGTCCAACTCGCGAAGGTCTATATCGCCGAGAAGCGCCAGATCTCCGTGGGTGACAAGATGGCCGGCCGGCACGGCAACAAGGGAATCATCGCTCGGATCGCGCCCGAGGAGGACATGCCTTTCCTCCCGGATGGAACTCCCGTGGATATCGTGCTGAATCCGCTGGGTGTGCCTTCTCGAATGAACGTGGGACAGATTCTCGAGACCCACCTCGGGTGGGCGGGACGGGTACTGGGTTTCGAAGCGAAGAGCCCGGTTTTTCACGGTGGCTCGGAGGACGAGGTCGGTCTTCTCCTCAAGCTCGCTGGCCTTCGTTGGGCGCATCAATGCCTCGACATCAAAAGTGATATGCCCCCACTCGATGCAGATTCGACCACCATGTTGATCGACCTGGCAAAAGATTTGCCGAAGCGAAAGGTCGTGCATGCCCGGGACGGAAACGGGAACGGCAGTGACCCACGGAGGGTGGGGATCGGCCGTACCGTCGACGCGTACCTAGGGCTCAAACTCACGAAAGCCCAGGCAGGATTTTTCGACGATTTCAAGAATTATCTGATCGCGGCCGGAAAGGAGTTAGCCAAGCGGCGGGGAACGACGCTGGCGGAGGGTTTCCCTGCCATCGCTCGTCTCTCTCGGAAGAGAAAGCTGGACGGGGGCTTGGATGCCGCTTCGCTGGAACTCATGGACGAAGCGAAAATCCTGCCCAACGGAAAGATCATGCTCCGGGACGGACGCACTGGCCGTCAGTTCGACTTTCCAGTCACCGTTGGCGTCATCTATATGCTGAAGCTCAGCCACTTGGTGGACGACAAGATCCACGCTCGGAGCATCGGCCCCTACTCGCTGGTAACACAGCAACCCCTTGCTGGTAAGGCACAGTTCGGCGGTCAGCGATTCGGAGAGATGGAGGTGTGGGCGCTGGAAGCGTATGGCGCCGCGCACACGCTGCAGGAGATTCTAACGGTGAAGTCGGACGACGTCGCGGGCCGCTCGAAGGTATACGAGGCCATCGTGAAGGGAGACAACCTCCCGCAACCCGGAATACCGGAGTCATTCAACGTGCTTGTCAAAGAGCTTCAGGCGCTCGGCTTGAGCGTCACGCTCGGGCGGGAGGAATAGATCCATGATTGATTTCCCGAGAACTAGAGAGCGCAACCCCGCGGACTTCGATTTCATTCAGATCAAGATCGCCTCTCCGGAAAAGATCCGTTCGTGGTCCTTCGGCGAGGTGACCAAGCCCGAAACGATCAACTACCGCTCCTTCAAGCCCGAGCGGGACGGTCTGTTCTGCGAGCGTATCTTCGGTCCGGTCAAGGATTGGGAATGCCACTGCGGAAAGTTCAAGCGGATTCGGTTCCGCGGGCATGTCTGCGACCGTTGCGGCGTCGAGGTCACGCTCTCCAAGGTTCGCCGCGAGCGCATGGGCCACATTGAGTTGGCCGTGCCCATCTGCCATATCTGGTTCTTCAAGACGCTCCCCAGCCAGTTGGGATACCTGGTGGGTATGACGCTCCGGGATCTGGAGAAGGTCATCTATTATGCGTCCTACGTGGTGACGCATCCGGGCAAGCAGGACCTGGAGTTCCTCGATTTGCTCGATGAAGATGAGTACTACGATCTGCGCGTGAAGTCCCGCGACGAGGGCGACGAGAGGTTCAAGGCCGAAATCGGCGCCGAGGCGGTTCGCAGCCTCCTCACCATGCTCGACAGTCCCGAGAGGCGGATCAACGACCGCAACTCGGACGGCAAAGGCCTCGCCCGCCTGGCCAAGTGGTTGAGGATCGAGATCGCAACGGAGACCTCCCAGCACCGCAAGAAGAAAAAGCTCAAGAGGCTGAAGGTCGTCGACGCGCTCCGGAACTCCGGTGCCACGGCGGACGAACGGAATCGCCCCGAGTGGATGATCATGGACGTGGTTCCCGTGATTCCGCCTGACCTGCGGCCTCTCGTCCCGCTGGATGGAGGTCGCTTCGCCACCTCCGACTTGAATGACCTTTACCGAAGGGTCATCAACCGGAACAACCGCCTCAAGAAGCTCATCGACATGCGCGCGCCGGAGGTCATTCTTCGGAACGAGAAGCGCATGCTCCAGGAGGCCGTAGACGCGTTGTTCGATAATGGACGCCGGTCGAAGGCCATTCGCGGTCGTGGTAAGCGCCCACTCAAGTCGCTGTCCGACATGCTCAAGGGGAAACAGGGGCGCTTTCGCCAGAATCTGCTCGGGAAGCGTGTCGACTATTCCGGCCGCTCGGTCATCGTGGTGGGTCCCGAGCTCAAGCTACACCAGTGCGGCTTGCCAAAGGCGATGGCCGTGGAGCTCTTCAAGCCCTTCATCATCCATGAACTCGAGAAGCGGGGAGAGGCCGAGACCGTCAAGCGGGCGAAGAAGATCGTCGAACGCGACGAACCCGTTGTCTATGAGGTCCTCGAGGACATCATCAAGGATCACCCGGTCCTGCTGAACCGGGCGCCCACGCTCCATCGCTTGGGAATTCAGGCCTTCGAGCCTGTCCTGGTGGAGGGAAAGGCGATCCGTATTCACCCGCTGGTGTGTGCGGCCTTCAACGCAGACTTCGATGGAGACCAGATGGCGGTCCACGTGCCGCTTTCGTTCGAGGCCCAGTTGGAGGCACGAGTGCTGATGCTTTCGAGCAACAACATTCTGCTTCCCTCCAACGGGCGGCCCGTCGCGGCTCCGACGCAGGACATGGTGATCGGTATATACTACCTGACCAAGCCTTCCCTGGAGATTTCCGATCTCGAGGTGGTGGTGTACGACAAGAAGGCGCCCAAGAAGGAACGAGAAAGCGCTGACGAAGCCCTGGACAAGGTTTACGACGGAGCGCCGCACTTCTCGACTTTCGGTGAGGTTGAGATGGGGATGGAAGACGGGCGCTTGGCGTTCGGCACCCCCTGTTGGTACTGGATTTCCGAGCACTCTGACGAAGACGGGGAGGTTGCTGGCAAGTGGCTGCGCACTACCGCCGGCCGCGTGGCGTTCAATTCCATCATTCCCGAGGAGTTGGGGTTCCTCAATCGGACCTTCGACAAGAAGGAAATGGGCGATCTCATCTTCGAATCCTTCACGACGGTTGGGCTATCCCGAACGACCGAATTCCTCGACCAACTCAAGGACTTCGGCTTCCGTTACGCGACGATGGGCGGGGTCAGTGTGGGCATCGCGGACCTAGAGGTGCCGGAAGAGAAGTTCGAGATCATCGAGAAGGCTAGCGAGCAGGTTGCAAAGTTCCAAAAAGCCTACGCCAGCGGTTACATCTCCAACGGCGAGCGGTACAACAAGGTCATCGACACATGGACCCACGCGAACAACGATGTGGCGGATGTCATGGTCAAGCGTCTGGCCCGTTCTCAAGAGGGTTTCAACCCCGTGTACATGATGATGACGTCGGGCGCACGAGGGAATCGCGACCAGATGCGGCAACTCGCGGGAATGCGCGGCTTGATGGCGAAGCCGCAAAAGAAGCTGACCGGGGGCATCGGTGAGATCATCGAGAGCCCGATCAAGGCAAACTTCCGCGAGGGCCTGAGTGTGGTCGAGTACTTCATCTCGACGCATGGCGCGAGAAAGGGTCTCGCCGACACGGCTCTCAAAACCGCCGACGCGGGCTACCTCACGCGGCGGTTGGTCGACGTGGCGCAGGACGTCACGATCACGTCGGACGACTGCGGGACCATACTCGGTCTCGAGATGGTGGCGCTCAAAGAGGGCGAAGACATCATCGAGCCGCTTCCGGATCGAATCGTGGGTAACGTTGCGCTCGAAGACGTCTACGACCCGATCGATGGGGAGCTTCTGGTCGCGGCGGGGCAGCTCATCGAAGAAGACGCGGCCGAGGCAATCGAGGCGGCGGGCATCCAGGTGGTCAAGATGCGGTCGGTTCTCACATGTGAGTCGAAGCGAGGACTTTGCCAGACGTGTTATGGACGAAATCTGGCGACGCACCAGGTGGTCGATATCGGGGAGGCCGTGGGAATCTTGGCCGCCCAGTCCATCGGTGAGCCGGGTACGCAGCTGACGCTGCGCACGTTCCACATCGGAGGCACCGCGGCACGGATCGCGGCTCAAACGCAGCGCCGCTCGAAGATCGACGGCGTGGTGAGCCTGGACAGGGTGACTACGGTCAAGACACCCGCCAAGGATAAGATCGTTACGTCTCGCGAGGGGCAGATCGTTCTCAAGACGGCGGAAGGGCTGGTACGGAGTCGCCTCAGTGTGCCGTATGGCGCCACGTTGGTGGTCAGTGAAGGCCAAACCATCGACCCCGGTGATGAGCTGTTCAATTGGGACCCGTACTCGGAGCCCATCGTGGCAGACGCAGGCGGCGTCCTGAAATTCGTCGATATCATCGATGAGCAGACGATGCGTGAGGAGCTGGACGAGGCCACAGGTCGGCGCCAGATGACGATCATCGAGGATCGGGACAAGAAGCTCCATCCGACGATTCAGATTCGAAAGAAGGGCAAGAAATCGGAGAAACTTCGCGAGTTCATCATGCCGGTCGGAGCGGCGCTCACGGTCCACGATGGTGACGAGGTCGCTCCCGGTGACACGATCGCCAAGATCAGCCGGGAGGTGTACAAGACCCGGGACATCACGGGTGGGTTGCCTCGCGTGGCCGAGCTGTTCGAGGCCCGCCGGCCGAAGGACCCCGCGGTCATCACGGAGATCGACGGTGAGGTCCGCTTCGGCGATATCAAGCGGGGTAAACGCGAGGTTCTGGTGACCCCCGACACGGGCGAAGAGGACGAGCGGGCCTACATGGTGCCGGTGGTCAAACACATGCGGGTGCACGAAGGTGACCGCGTGCGTGCCGGTGATCGACTCTCGGAGGGACCGATCAATCCGCACGACATTCTGAAGATTCGGGGTCCGAGGGCCGTCCAGGAATATCTCCTCAACGAGATCCAGGAGGTCTACCGACTTCAGGGTGTGAAGATCAACGACAAGCACATTGGCGTGATCGTGCGCCAGATGCTTCAGAAGGTAAAGATCACGGATCCGGGAGAAACGGTCCTTCTCGAGGGGGAAAACGTCGACCGGGTGGAATTCCGTGAACTCAACCAGAAAGCGATCCAGGGTAAGATCAAACCGGCCCGCTCCGAGCCGCTCCTCCTGGGGATCACGAAGGCCAGCCTGACCACCGAGTCGTTCATTTCGGCTGCGTCCTTCCAGGAGACCACCAGGGTGCTAACGGACGCGGCGGTGCGTGGGGCCAGGGACGACCTGAAGGGTCTCAAGGAGAACATCATCATTGGGCACCTGATTCCGGCGGGAACCGGGGTGCACCGATATCAGGGTGTCGAGTTCATGGTGGAGAAGTCGTTCTACGAAGAGGAGATTCTTCCTCTGGGTGCTCCGGAAGAGCTCGTTGCGGGTAAGGCTACTGGGGACTGAGGGCGGGTGAGCAGCGTCGCGGATCGTCGCTGCGCGACCGCGACGCTGCTCACCTCAGGTCCCTGGGGGGCATTTTCGGGAGGGTCATTGAGTGCGCCCCCGCGCGAGGGTGTTGGGTGCGGCCCCGGTGAAGTAAACCTCCCTGTTTTTGGCCCGGGGCCTTAGCTTTGTTCATGCGCTCTGATCGCATGATTCCTCCCCAGACCACCCGAATCGCGACGAAATGCCGAAGAAACAGCTCGTAGGATCTCCGACCCAGATGTCCGATGTGGACGAAATGGTGTTGGTGCCTGGCTCCACCTGAATGGAGAAAATCGACCGCCTCGGGTGGGCGGCAGGGGCCGCGTTCGTCTCCTACGGGTTACGCGTCGGGATTAGGGTGAGTAGCCCGGAGATCATGCCTCGGATCGAACGGCTGCTTCCACCCAATGCCAAACCAGCCCGTGGGCCCCGTGTCCAACGTTTGTATTCGCTGATCGTCAGCGGAATCAAAGTCGGCTCCCACGTTCGCCGTTTCAATCTTCTGTATGCGGACTCGGTGCAGTTGGCACGATCGAAAGACACGGACTCGGTACTGGAGATCCTCGAAAGGGAGCTGCAGCTTTACATCGCCGAATACGCCCGCCACCGAGTCTTTGTTCATGCCGGTGTGGTGGGCTGGCGTGGCAGAGCGATCATCATCCCGGGGCGTACTATGAGCGGCAAGACGACCCTGGTTAAGGCGTTGGTCGAGGCAGGGGCCACGTATTACTCGGATGAGTACGCTGTTCTCGATGAGCACGGCCGGGTGCATCCCTACCTCAAACCCATGTCGGTGCGGGAGAACGGGGATCGAAGCGCCAAAGAGATCCGCCCCGAAGCTTTGGGCGGCACTAGCGGTGTCAAACCGCTCCCAGTCGGTTTGGTCGTGGCGACGGGCTACCGGGAGGGTGCGCGCTGGCGACCCCGCCAACTGCTACCGGGGCGAGCCGTCATGGCGCTTCTTGACCATACAGTCTCAGTCAGGAGGAAGCCGGAACGGGCCCTAAACACGTTGCGACAGGTCGTCACGGACGCCGTGGCGCTAAAGGGGGTGCGCGGTGAGGCCACCGAGGTCGCCGAAACCCTCCTGCGCCGGTTAACGGAAAAGGCGGGCCGAGGAAGTGTCGTAACCTGAGCTGATTCTGACCCGCTTGGACGGCTCACCCAAGACCCTGACGGGCTAGTTCCGGGGCGTCAGCAACTCGTAGTAAGCCGCCACCGAGAATCCGACTGGATCAACCTGAAAGTACTGCCCTTTGGCGAAATGGCCCGTGGTGGGGAAATACGGTGGGGGCTCCTCGGCTGCACACGCATCGAAGCTGTAACGCTTCACGTATCCGGTTCCACCGCCCGTACCCACCGCACCACGCGTCCTCTGGATGATTCCACCCGTGATGTAGAGGCAGCCTCGGCCCCACGTCTTGGCTTCGCAGCTCTCGTCGTTCTGGCTTCCCGAGTTGTAGTTCTGCACGGTGAAGATGTCGAGAGCCAGGATCACACCGTGGAAGAACTCGTCTTTGGTGTCATCGTACGTGCGGTGATTCCAGCCGTTCTGGGGCCTCACCGGCGCATTCAAGAGGTTGTCGGCAACGATGACGCGTGCCCCGGAGAATATGCCGAACATGTCCTGGCACAGCCCTGCGCCGGGATCCGTTGCGTAGACGATGTCGTCGGCCAGGATGATGTCGTCCGTGCTCGCAAGTGTCACCCTGCCCCGCAAGATGCCGCTCACCGCGACCTTGCCCGTGACGGTGATCACGCCCTTGAAGCTGGGGTTGTACTGGCGGGACAGAGGAAAGAGGTATCCGGCGTCGGGCCGCCCAGCGAGCCCGGGAGCCTGCACCCCGGCATAGGGAAGCCAACTTCCCTTCCCGTCGTTGACCACGAAACCATTGGTAATGGATTCGTGTCCGCCCAGATAGCAGCGACGGGCAGGGGAGGTCAGGGCCTGTATGGCCGTCCTATCGGGAGTGCCCGGGTCGCCGTCGTGATCATACGGGTGGTTCGCTGCCGCCACAAAGGTGTCCCCATACCAAGTACCGCAGTTCTCGTTGTTCTTGAGGTCGCTGTCCCATGTAGCAACGACCCAGGCTTCATCGCCGGACTGGTAGACCTTGAAGAAACCCTCGTCTTCATCGGTGACGTCGCCATCGTTGTTCAGATCGACGGCGACGAACTCGATCCGGGTGCTCGCTTGGCCGTAGCTGCCGTTGGTATTGCCGGTGAAGAGGGTGCCGCCCGCGGCGGCCTGGGCGGCAACTTTGTTGAGATCCGCCGTCTGCGGCATCTCGATCCGAGGCACGTGCTCCTCGTAGCCCATCTTGAATGTCCCGTATTGCGGAGAAGGCACTCTCTTTGCCGTCCGCACGCTTTGGTGAAAGGTGGCCCCTGACGCGTAGATCTTCAGGTCCGAGTTCGAGTGCACGGGACCGAAGATCTGGTCGCCTCCACCGAACGAGATGTTGGACGGCTCGATGTCCGTGAAGTAGGCGAATTTTGCGAAGCTCTCCTGGGAGATTTGAGAACGACGGACGACTTCGCCGCCACCGTCGTCCCGCACGATGGAGACGACACTCCCGAAGATCCCGTACTGACCGGTGGTCACCCCCGTGGGACCCACGTACAGCCACCGCTTGACGCCCGGGATCGTGTTGCCGTAGCCGTCCTTGACCGGCGCGCCATCCTCGAGGGTTGCGTAGGCGCTGTCCGGGTAGAGGGTCGGGTCGCCATTGACGAGGGCGCGGGCGTACTCGAGGCCGCTGCGGGCCATGATCTGGAGCTGATTGGTCCGTTCGTAGTAGCGGTTCGCCAGGATATGGTTTCCGCCCACCAGGACCGCTCCTGTGGTCAGCGCACTCACAACGAGCACGACGAGCATCGTGACGACCAGGGCGAACCCGTCCTTCTGGGAATGGTTCGTGGAGTGGATGACTGCTTTCATGATGCGATCCTTTTTGTCGGCTCGGGGCCCTACCCCACGGTGATCTGCTGAGTCTGCGACAGCGGGGACAGAGAGGGCGTGCAGTCCTGCGCCGCATGGGCGTACTGATACGTGTTGCCGACCTCCACCGTGGCGTCGTCGTAGGTGTACCCGGCAGCGCCCGCGGGTATGCTGAGGAACGGATCTCCCCAGTCACCGCTGTTCGGGATGTCGCGCCGGTAAAGCACGTAGCGGATGACGTCCTTTTCACCCACGGACTCGTCCGTTGCCGGGAGCCAGTCGAGCCGAACCATGGGCGTGCCATCGGGGGTGACGACCTGTAGGTTCAGAGGGCTCCCTAGAATCGGCTCGTCACCGCACGTCATCTTGATGCCGAAGCCGGCGCTGGGCAGGTCGATAATGCGGCTCACGTCGGCGAACCATTCCGCGGCGCCGGGCCGCCCGTTGGTGGAGCGAAAGCTCACACGCACCGCACGGATACTGTCTCCCCTGGCGCTGTTGGCCGTGTCCGTGGCTGATCCGTGAAGCACGACTGAATGAAAAAGCGGGAGGTCACCGTCGGGAATGCTGTCGAGCTCGGAACTCTGGCTGGTGTAGGTCCGCTTCCCGAAGTATCGAAAAAATGGCATCGATCCCAGCTTCAGGAGGTTCCTCGCGAGCACCTCGGGTGCTCCGTCGTTCACCTGCCGCCGGAGGACGTAGTCGTCGGTACGTTCGGTCGTGAGGTCGGGCTCGAAAAAGTAGATGATCAACTCCGCCATGCTGGGCGTGCCCCCCGGCGCCTGATAGACCGTGTCCGGCCACGCGAAGGACGAGTTGGGAATGTTGATCGTCACGCGAGGCGCCTGAACCAGTCCGTTGGGAGCATCAGGGTCGATGTACACGGCGGACACGTCGTTCACGAGGTTCGAAGTGTAGTCCCCCGTGAAGGCGATCACGTCATCGCCTGCGAGCACCATCGCCGGTTGCCCCTCCGGCACATTGCTGCCCAGAGTCGTAAGATCGATCTCGAGCGTCTGATACGCGTACCGGAGGTTCTGGAGTGTCATCAATTGATCGGCGCCCTTGAAGAAGGCCTGGTGCTGGACCGTCATGAAGCCCAACGCGCCGGTAAGTACGATTCCGAATATGACGGTGACGATGAGGAGCTCGATCAGCGTGAACCCCCGCTCCCGCCCAAACCTGCTTTCCATCGTCATGGTGAGCCCACGATGATGGTGCGGGACATGCCCTCCGGAAGGCCCGGACCCGAAACAGAGACCATCACCGTCTTGTAGTCGGTGACGTGACCCCCCACACCCTGAGTCTGCAGGTGGGTAATCTGCGTCACGCGATGGAAGTCTTCGAGGCCGGGCAGGTTGTTCTCCGTTGTCGCGTATAGGGATTCCAGGTCCTCATATCTCGGATCCATCACGATCTGGGAGATCCGCCCTTCGACCGCCTGGAGAGCCCCCGCTTTCAAGCGGGTGCTGGATGCCGCCTGAATCATGTACGTTGCGGAAGAACCTATGCCGAGAATGGCAGTGGTGAGGATGAAGACCACTATGATCATCTCGATGAGCGTGAATCCCTTTTTATCCATGATCAGCAGCCCTCCTGCCAAGCCAGCGTCCGATACGTAAAGCAACGGACGCGCCCGGTAGCCCGCTCGATCTGCAGAGCTCGCGTATCCTGGGAGCTGTCGTCCGCGCGGGCGGCTCGAAGGGAGGTGAGATAGATGACACCCTCTTCGCTGGCGGCTCCATTGCGATGGAACGTGAGGGCCGGACGCCCTTCGACCATCTTCGTGAAGGAGATGGCTTCGGTGAGGCCGAGAATCGGAGTGGCACCCCCGCGGTCGAACCTCACCCGCTCGGGCAGCTGGACTGTTCTGCGTTCCTCTCCAGGGTCCGACTTCCCGTTGTTGTTCGAGTCTTCGAGCAGCACGAACCCGTTTTCGTCGAAAATGAGCACGTAGTCGTGTTGGCGTAGAATCGCTCGCCCCCGGGCGACCGCTATCGCGGACCCGACCTCTCGCATGGCAGCGTCCAGCTGGAAGCGCGGGACGTCGATCCTTGGAGCCACGATGAGCATGAGAATTCCGGCCACCGCCAAAACGGTGAGGAGCTCAATCAGGGTGAACGCGGCTTGGGGCAAGGGCACAGAATCCCCCTTGCGTACACCAGGGGGAGTACCGCTCCAGAACGGAGGGGAGATTCGACAAGCCATTAGGTTAGTCCAACGGAGAATCCTCGATGCAAGGGATGTGCCGAGAGGCGAACAAGAGCCGAAAGCCGGTGAAAGGCACGTCTTTTCCGAGGTCATCCTCCGGTGTCCCCCGTGGGTGACAGTGGTGGGAGAGTGGAAAACGTTTCCTCTCTTGGGCATTCTGTCCCCCCACTCGAGTCTTACCGGTGCGAGCCCTCATGGCGTTTCTGGCCCATACGTCTCCGTCCGAAGGTCGCCGGAACGGGTGGGCCGAGGCTCGTGAAAGGGTAGTTTCGGACGAATTGTGTCTTGTGCACGGCGCATGAATGTTAAATCGTTGTAGTAACGACCACGCACCGACTTGTAGTGAGGTACCTATGGAAACGACAAAAGCGCTGATGCCCCGAGCGAGGCAAGACGAGCTGGTTGTCGAAGAGCTACAGGACGAAACGCTGGTATACGACCTGGAGCGTCATAAGGCCCGCTGCCTGAATCGGACGGCGGCCCTGGTGTGGCGGCATTGTGATGGAAAGACGAGCGTGGCCGCGGTGGCCGCCCTGCTGGAGGAGCACACCCCGACAGACGAGGCGGTGGTATGGATGGCGTTGGACCGCTTGGACCGGGCACATCTGCTGAGTGAGCCGGTGACACTGCCGGCAAAAAGGACGCAATACTCGCGGCGCGAGATGCTGCGAACCCTGCGACGGGCGGCGGGGATCTCGCTCCTCCTGCCGGTGATCGAATCGATCGTCTCGCCGCTGGCGGCGGCACAAGGATCTTGCATTTCTTTGGCCGCCTGCCAGGCCACTTCACAACCTTGCTCCGGAGCGCCGATTTGCGGTCAACCCGGTAGATGCTGTCAGGGACAAGGCCCGAGTAACTGCACAAGAAAGAATTGCTGATTAAGCTGCGGGGGTGAAATACGGGTAGTGAGATCGTCGCAACCGGATCCGCGCCCTGACAACGACCCCCGACGACTCGGCAAGCTGATAGCGTCGGCCCTCGCCGGTACCTGGCGCGTTTCCCCCCCGCCCCCGCCTTCCTCTCTCTCTCCCGGCGCCCTCCTCGAAGTCACACCCCTGCTGCTTCGCACGGGAGCGGCGAGCCTGGTGTGGTGGCGGGTGCGGTCGTCCGAGTTGCGCACCTCGGCTGCTGCCCACGAACTCCGGCAGGCCTATCGCCTCTACACTCTCCAGAATGCCCGCCAGGAGCGCAAAATCGTCCAGGCCATCACGCTACTCCGGTCCGCGGGTGTAGAGCCGCTGCTGGTCAAGGGCTGGGCAGTCGCTCGACTGTACCCCGAACGCGGGTTACGGCCCTACGGAGACATCGACCTGTGTGTTCGGCCGGAACAGTATGCGACCGCGGTGGATGCGCTCGCCGCTCCTGCGGCCGAAACGCTCGCAGTCGATCTGCACAAGGGGCTGCCGCAGCTCCACCGCCCTTCGCTGGATGATGTCTACGAGCGTTCCCAACTGGTAACACTTGGCGAAATCGACGTACGGATATTGGGAGCCGAAGATCATCTCCGCTACATGTGCATACACATGTTGCAACATGGCGCGTACCGCGCCCTGTGGTTGTGCGACATCGCCGTCGTGCTGGAATCTTTGCCGGAGAATTTTGATTGGGAGTATTTGCTGCGGGGAGACCGGAGGCCCGCGGATTGGGTGGCATCCACCGTGTGTCTGGCACACGAGGTTCTCGGAGCCCGTCTGGATGGCATTCCCGTGGCCGAGAGGACCAGATACCTGCCCCGATGGCTCCTTCCCTCAGTGCTTAGCCAGTGGTCGGAAGAGGAGCATTACATGGACATTGGGTCGATAGCGTACTCCTTCCGGCACCCGGCTCAGTTGCTAAAAGCGCTTCGCCTCCGTTGGCCGAATCCAATACAGGCCACCGTACGCGTCGGAGGGCCGTTCAACGAACTGCCCAGATTACCGTTTCAGCTGTTGGAATGTGTCTTGCGAACGGCCTATTTCATCACCCAGATACCGACGCTGGTCCGGAAGAGATCCTTCCGTGCCATGGGGGGGTGGGGAACCACTCCGGTGGCTACGGGCGAGGGAAAAAAGGAGTAGGAAATTAGCGGGGTGGAGGGCCGAACGCTCGGTGCGCTATCCGCGCTCCCCAGGTAATCATTCAAACCCCCGGAATCCTCCGTCCGGCGCCGGTTTTCGGGGTATCGAGGCCCGTTGACACCCCCATACGCCTCGTTTAGTTTTCCCGTCTGTCCAACGGAGGCGGCGAAGCGTCGGTGGCTCCGGTCGAAATCGCGCTGATTGGCGCATTTTTTTTAGCTCTTTGAACCTGGGCGTATGCCTACTATCAACCAACTCGTTCGCAAGGGACGACGCGATCTTCAGAAGAAGACCAAGACCCCTGCATTGCAGAAGAGTCCCCAAAAAAGGGGTGTCTGCACACGGGTGTACACGACCACCCCGAAGAAGCCCAACTCGGCTTTGCGGAAGGTGGCGCGGGTACGTCTGACGAACGGGTATGAGGTTACGTCCTACATCCCGGGCGAGGGACATAACCTGCAGGAGCACTCGATCGTGCTCATTCGAGGTGGGCGGGTGAAGGATCTGCCCGGCGTACGGTACCATGTGGTGCGAGGTACGCTCGACACGTCGGGCGTGGTGGAGCGTCGGCAGGGACGGTCCAAATACGGCGCTAAGCGGCCTAAGTAGGGGAATTCGGGATGAGCCGTCGTTCACGAGCAGTAAAGAGAGTGCTCACTCCTGATCCGAAATACGGATCGACCGAGGTCACGAAGTTCATCAACAACCTCATGGTCGACGGGAAGAAGTCTCTGGCGGAGAAAATATTTTACACGGCCCTGACGCTCTGCGAGGAGCGTTCGGGCCAGCCGGGCTTGAACATTTTCACACAGGCGCTGACGAATGCCAAGCCGGCGCTCGAGGTCAAGAGTCGCAGGGTTGGCGGCGCCACGTATCAGGTTCCCATCGAGGTTCGACCCGAACGGCGAGGGGCGTTGGCAAGCCGTTGGCTGATCGGTTTTGCTCGCAGTCGAAGCGAGAAGACGATGGCCGAAAGGCTAGCGTATGAATTCCTGGCTGCGGCCAAGGGAGAGGGAGCGACCATTAAGAAAAAGGACGACACGCACCGGATGGCGGAGGCGAACAAAGCGTTCGCCCACTATCGCTGGTAGTCAAAATACGCTCGGGTCCTGACCGCCTGTATTTGCGGTGAGATAAGGACTCCAATTGCGTCTCGCGCATGAGCGTCGAGGCACGAAGCGCGGAGGCTGCCGGGGGTATCGACTACGGCGGCCGGAAGAGATCGCGCTTCCTGCTTTGAACCGTTCGTGCGTTTTTTTTCTGGGGCGAACTCTGAAGACGGTGGGGCCAGGAAGACCGGCAAGATCGGCAAGAAACAGCGAGATCAAAGAGAAACGGCAAGACCGAAAAGAAACAGAGTAGACACGGAACGAATCGAGATCATAGATGGCCAGACGCACTCCACTCAAGCACCTGCGCAATATCGGTATCATGGCGCACATCGACGCCGGTAAAACGACGACGACCGAAAGGGTGCTCTACTATACCGGACGGCTCCACCGGGTCGGCGAGGTCCATGAGGGCGCCGCCACAATGGACTGGATGGAGCAGGAACAGGAGCGCGGGATCACCATTACCGCTGCGGCCACGACCTGTCATTGGGAGCGCTCGGGCATCGAATACCGCCTCAATATCATCGATACGCCGGGGCACGTTGATTTCACCGCCGAGGTTGAGCGGTCGCTGCGGGTACTCGATGGTGCCGTCGCCCTATTCTGTGCTGTGGGAGGGGTTGAGCCCCAGTCGGAGACGGTTTGGCGGCAGGCCGATCGCTATGGCGTCCCCCGGATCGCGCTGGTCAACAAAATGGACCGAGTCGGGGCCGACTTCGAGCGCGTCATCGACATGATGCGGGACAGACTCGGAGCCAACGCCTACGCCGTGCAATATCCGCTCGGCGAGGGCGAACTTTTTACGGGGATGGTCGACATCGTTCGTCTCAAGGCTCTCCACTATCAAGACGAGCTCGGTGCGCCGGTAGAGGAGGGCGAGGTGCCCGATTCTCTCCTCGAAAAAATCATGGAGTTGAGGTACGAGATCATCGAGGCCGCCGTCGAGCACGACGATGAGTTGCTCGAGAAATATCTCGATAAGGAGGAGCTTTCCGAAGAGGAGGTGGTGCGGGCTATTCGCAACGCCACGATTTCCGGCAAGATTTTTCCGGTTTTCTGCGGCTCTGCCTTCAAGAACAAGGGGATACAGGCACTCCTGGACGGCGTCATCGACTACCTCCCTTCACCGGTGGACATTCCGCCGATTCAGGGCCACCTGCCGCAGCATGACGAAACACAGGTCTTCAGAGACGCGTCGGATGATGAGCCGTTCAGCGCCCTGGCGTTCAAGATCATGACCGACCCGTTCGTCGGGAAGCTGACGTATGTAAGGGTCTATTCCGGTTCGTTGCCCTCCGGCAGCTACGTGCTCAATGCATCGAAGGATCGGAAGGAGAGGGTCGGGCGGCTGCTCCAGATGCATGCGAACAAGCGCGAGGAAAGGGACGAGGTGTTCGCGGGCGATATCGCGGCGGTCATCGGTCTCAAGAACGTCAAGACCGGTGACACGATTTGCCATCCGGACCACCCGATCATTCTCGAGGCGATGAACTTCCCCGAGCCCGTGATCTCGGTAGCGATCGAACCGAAGACCAGGATCGACCAGGACAAGCTCACCAGCGGGCTCGTCAAGCTGGCCGATGAGGATCCGACCTTCCGCGTTCACACGGACGAAGAGACGAGCCAGACCATCATCAGCGGGATGGGTGAGCTTCATCTCGAGATCATCGTCGATCGGCTCCGGCGTGAGTTCAGTGTTGAGGCCAATATCGGGCGTCCGCAGGTGTCCTATCGGGAGACGATCCGAAGGCGCTCGGAGAAGATAGAGGGCAAGTTCGTGCGGCAGACCGGGGGACGCGGGCAATACGGCCACGTCGTCATAAACATCGAGCCGCTGGATTCGGGCGGCGGCTTCTTGTTCGAGGATCGGGTAAAGGGTGGCGTGATTCCACGCGAGTACATCAGTTCCGTCGAACAGGGGATCAAAGAGGCACTCGAGTCGGGGGTTTTGGCGGGATACCCGGTCATCGACCTGAAAGTGGAGTTGATCGACGGGTCCTACCACGACGTGGACTCGAGCGAGATGGCGTTCAAAATCGCCGGATCCATGGCGATCAAGAATGGAGTGAAACGCTCGGCTCCAGTGCTTTTGGAGCCCGTCATGGATGTAGAGGTCGTGACGCCCTCGGACTATATGGGGGACATCATCGGCGACCTTTCCGCCCGTCGTGGCAAGGTGGGTGGGATGACCGACCGCGGCGACGCCCGCGTCATTGGGGCCAGCGTCCCGCTGGGCGAAATGTTTGGATACGCCACGACCCTGCGCTCATTGAGCCAGGGTCGCGCTGTGTATACGATGCAGTTCGCACACTACGAGGAAGTACCGAAGAGTAAGGCCGACGAGATCATCAATGCGAACGGCGGGGGTCGTTAACGGCCCCGTTCGTCAGACAACGTCGTGGACTTGATGTTCGGCGGAGTATAGTGGTTTCCGCGGCACTTGAGCCGAAGGCGAAGAACGAACCGCGAGGGAAGAGCGATGGGCAAAGTAAAATTTGAGCGAACGAAGCCACACGTGAACGTGGGAACGATCGGGCACGTCGACCATGGGAAGACGACGTTGACGGCGGCGATCACGATGACGCAGGCGAAGA
>JADFMD010000141.1 GCA_022564055.1 Gemmatimonadota bacterium | reverse complement strand
AAGGGTACATCGCTCGGGATCGACGCCCACCGCCAGGAGGCTGATCGCCATGTCCAGGGTCCGCGACGGAAGGTCGGCCGGGTCGTCTTCACCGAGAATCGCGTGGTGATCCACGATCGAGTAGAAACACTCGTATTCGTCCTGCATGTGGACCCACTGTCGGAGGGCTCCCAGGTAATTGCCCAGGTGGACTTCTCCCGTGGGCTGGATCCCGCTGAGCACCCTCTTCCGCGTAGTCCCGTCGCTGGTATCGGCCATCGCGTAACTTACCTGCCGCCCAAGACGATGTGAATGTTTCCCGTTCCCCCTCGGTCGACGAGGGAGAGGCGATCCGCTACCCTCGGGCGATGACGAATCTCCCCACCTCCGTTCTCGACACAGCCCGCAGAGCCGCCGACGCGGCCGCCGACGTGCACGAGGAACTGGCCGCCTCGGTGGGGATCGCCGACGCCAGAGAAAAAGGCCGAGCCGATTACGTGTCGGCGGTGGACCTCGCCGCGCAGGAGGTCTGTGTCGCCATCATCCGCGAGAGCCATCCGGACCACACCATCGTTGCGGAAGAAAGCCACGACGGGGATCCGGACGCCACCCCGGCCGTGGGCCCGGCCTGGATCATCGATCCGCTCGACGGCACCACGAACTTTCTGCACGGCCATCCGATGTATGCCTCCTCGGTAGCCTTCGCGATCGACGGAATCCCGACGGTTGGGGCCGTGTCATGTGCACCCACAGGGGAACGCTGGTGGGCCGCCCGGGGCGAGGGCGCGTGGAAAAATGGCGTACCCATCGAGGTGTCGAAGGTCGAGGGAACTCGGCGTGCGTTGATCGGGACGGGCTTTCCGTTCAAGACGGAACACCGCCTCGACGAACACGCCGCCCAGCTGGTCCGCGTACTCAGAGCCACTGGCGGCGTCCGTCGCGGCGGAGCAGCGGCGATAGATCTTTGCTATCTGGCCGAGGGAAGGTTCGACGCCTTCTGGGAGCTCTTCTTGAACCCGTGGGACTTCGCGGCCGGATGGGTGATCGTGGAGGAGGCTGGTGGTGTGGTCGGGCGGGTCGAAGGGGGCGCGCTGGGGCTCACGTCGGGAACCATCATCGGGGCCAACTCGCCCGCCATGAAGGAAGCTCTTCACGAGTTGATCGCCTGACGCGCCAGGTCGAGCCAAGACCCGGGGATACGGAAAAAGGGCCTAGGGGCTCCGACCCAACCGAGCCCCTAGGTCCCTTCGGTGCTCCATTTGCTTCTCTGTGTCTCTTGGTACCTACTCTTCCTACGCCTCCTTCTTGCCTAACTCTTCGCCGCGATCTCGATGCTGCGGCTTTTCGCCTCAGGAGCCTTCGGCAAACGCACCGTTAGGATTCCGGCTTCGAACTCCGCCTGGATCGCATCGGCCTGGACCGTACTCGGCAACGTGAAGGACCGGTGGAAGCGCCCATACCTGCGCTCCCATACATGATACCGGTACCCCTCGTCTCCCTCCTCACGCGCCTCCCGCTTCTCCCCACGGATCGTTAGGATATTGTTCTCAATATCGACGCTGACATCCTCCTCACGCATACCCGGGAGTTCTGCGGTAAGCAGCAGCTCATCGCCGGCTTCCTCCACGTTGACCGCAGGGATCCAAGCACGGGTGGACTCTGGTGTATCCCAAACGTTGCCGAAAACGCGGGAAATGCGGTTGGAAAAAAGATCGAGCTCGGGCCACGACCCGAAGGTAGATTTGGGTGTATATCTCAAGATTGCCATGGGATTGCTCCTTGAACTGGTTGGTAAGGACCGATCACCGAATTGGTTGGTTCGGACTGGTCAACAGAGGGTGCACAAGCCGTGCCATGAAAGAAATGTCAAAATGTGCCAAATTGGCATGGGACAACGACTTACGTCGGTGTGAACATGTCGAAATGGCGCTTCGCCCGGTGGAGACCTGTCGCTTTGGCGCACACAAGAACGACCTGACATAGAGGAGCGAGAAGAAGTTGGACGATCGTGTTGATGTTGGAGTGCTCGGCGCAACCGGCGCCGTGGGCCAAAGGCTCATCCGTCTACTGCAAAAGCACCCCCGTTTCCGCGTAGCGGAGGTCTGCGGTTCCGCAGCCTCGGTGGGCAAGACCCTCGCCGAGCGGTTAGGGGCAAGCGCGGACGGGCTCGCTCCAGAAACGGCGGGTCTCCGGCTGCGAGCTCCCGACGGTCCTTGGACCTCATCCATCCTGCTGTCGGCACTGCCCTCCGGACCGGCGAAGGAGCTGGAAGTCCAACTGGCGGAGGCAGGCCATCTGGTCGTCAGCAACGCCTCTGCGCATCGCATGGGAGACCTGGTCCCGCTCCTCATCCCGGAGGTCAACGCCGACCACCTCGAACTGGCCACGCGCCAGCCGTGGAGCGGCGCCCTCGTAACGAACCCCAACTGCGCGGCGGTCGGCCTCGTCATGGGTCTGGCCCCCCTCCACGCGACCTTTGGCGTCGAAAGCGTGATCACGACGTCGTTCCAGGCTATCTCGGGAGCCGGTCTTCCCGGCCCTCCCGCAGGCGCCCTGGTGGACAACGTGATCCCCTTCATCGGCGGAGAGGAGCAAAAGCTCACCTGTGAACCGCAGAAGATTCTCGGGACGCTTACCCCGGAGGGTCTGGAGCCGGCGGCCTTTCCGGTGAGCGCGTCCTGTACGCGGGTCGCCGTGTTGGACGGTCATCTGATGGCGGTATCGGTGGCCCTCACCGGCCATCCGTCGGTGGAAGACGTTACCGCAGCCTTTGAGGAATACCGTGGTTCGGACGCCTGCAGGGATCTCCCGAGCGCACCCGAGCGTCCGTTGGTGGTGTTGCCCGAAGACGACCGTCCACAGCCCCGTCTCGACCGCGACCTGGGCGAAGGAATGACCGTCTCGGTGGGTCGTATCCGGCCCTGTGAGGTTTTGGATATCAAGTTTTTCGTGCTGAGTCACAACCTCATCCGCGGTGCGGCCGGGGCCGCACTCCTCAACGCCGAACTCTGCCACGCCCAGGGGATCCTCGGGAGCGAATGATGACGGATCGACCGCTCCTCACCGAAGTGTGTGCCACCACCGCGCCCGGAGCCCACGAGCCGGACGGACGCGCCCTGGCGATGCCGCGGGTCCATAAGTTCGGCGGCACCTCCGTGGACGGAGCGGAAAGGCTACAGGCCCTCGCCGCGATCATCCGTGACCAGGCGGGCTGTTCCGTCGTGGTCGTGTCTGCCATGGCGGGCGTCAGCGACGAGTTGAGCCGGCTGGTGGACGCTGCGTCCGCCGGCCAGGATACCCGGCCGGCGTCCGATCCCTCGGCGACGCTGGCGGCGATGAAGCAGAGGCATCTGGACGTGCTCCAGGGGATCGTAAAAGAGGACGCGACCCGCGCCCCCGTGGCCGCGCGCATCGAGGAAATCTTCGACGCGGCCACCCAGCTTGTCGGCGAAGGCCCCGGCGGAGAGGCCGGACGCTTCGGGGACCAGCTCATGGCCGTGGGCGAGGACCTGGCGGTGGAGCTGACCGTGGCTGCGCTCCGGGCCGAAGGCATTCCAGCCGCCGTCCTGAACGCACGGGATATCGTATGGACGAATTCGGAGTTCGGCGCGGCGGTACCGGATTTCGAGTCGGTCCGAAGGCTGGCCCCCAGCAACATCCTTCCCCTCGTGGAAGACGGAATCGTACCCGTGATCCAAGGATTCATCGGAAGCGAAGCGGGCGGCGCGACGACCACGCTCGGACGGGGCGGCTCCGACTTCACGGCAACTCTGTTGGCTGCGGCCTTGGGCTCACCCGAGGTGGTCATCTGGACCGACGTGGACGGTATCCTCTCGGGAGATCCCAACCTGGTCGGAGATTCCAGGGTAGTCCCGAACGTCGGATCGGAAGAGGTAGTCGAGCTCTCCTACTTCGGCGCGCGCGTCATTCACCCTGCCGCCGCAAAGCACGCGATCGTCAGCGGCCTGCCACTCCGGATCAAAAACTCCTTCGCGCCGGAGCGACCGGGCACCTTGGTCCACCCCGATCGGGGCGTGGCGGCGGCCTTCGCGGCGGTCGCACACAAGACCGACGTGGCGCTCATACGCGTAAGAGCGTTCCCGACGGCGTTGGCGTACGGCTTTCTGGCGAGGGTCTTCGGTGTTTTGGGCCGCCACAGGGTGCCCGTCGATCTGGTATCCACCTCCCATAGCAGCACCGCGTTTACGGTGGAAAGGGACGAGGATCTCAGTGCGGTCCGCCGAGCGCTGTCGGTCTTTTCGGAAGTCGACGTGTTGCGGGACGTAGCCACCGTCACGGTGGTCGGCCGAGGCCTGCTCAGAGAGCCCGGCATGGATGCCCTCGTGTTCTGGGCTGTCGAGAAGACGCCGGTCTATCTGATCTCCCAGGCTTCCGACGTCAGTATCAGCTTCGTGGTCGACGAAGCAGAAGCTCCGGAGCTCGTGCGCCGGCTCCACCTCAGCCTCATCGAGTTGAGGGGAGAGGCGGAGGAGCACGAAGTGCTGGAGGTAGAGGCGCGGGAGGACGAAGCACGAGAGGCGGAGGCCACGGACGAGGAAACGGAGGAGGGAGCAGGGGAAATGGAGGCAGCCGCGGAGGAAACGGAGGAGGGAGCGGAGGAGAAAGGGTCGAGGAGAAGGAAGGGGGAGGAGCGATGAAGCTGGCGTTGGTGGGATACGGAAAAATGGGCCGCGCCGTCGAGACCGTGGCGTTGGAAAAGGGTCACGAGGTGGTCGCAAGGATCGATCCCACGCTGGATACCCACGACATCAGCGCCGAAACGCTGGCAGGTGCGGACGTGGCCATCGAATTCACCGTGCCGGACGCCGCCGTCGACAACATCAAAGCACTCGCGACCGCAGGTGTCGATACGGTGGTGGGGACGACCGGCTGGCACGACCGCCTGGACGAAGCGGCGGCGGCCGTGAACGGCGCCGGAACCGGAATGCTTCACGCGGCGAATTTCTCTTTGGGCGTAAACCTTTTTCTTCGCCTGGCCCGAATGGCGGCCAAAATGGCCGACGCGCTGAGCGAGTACGACGTTCACATCCGGGAAGCCCACCATCGCCACAAGGTCGACCACCCGAGTGGAACGGCGATTACGCTCGCGGACATCCTCGTCGAGGAGTTGGCCCGGAAGGAGAGTTGGTCGGCAACCCTACCCGAGGGTGGGCCGCATCCCCAGGTTCTCTATATAGCCAGTGAGCGGGTCGGGGAGACGGCGGGATCACACGTCGTCGGCCTGGAGGGGCCCGACGATCGGATCGAGCTACGCCACGAAGCCCGCACCCGAGTGGGGTTTGCGAGGGGCGCGGTTGCCGCGGCTGAATGGGTTCAGGGGAAGTCGGGCGTGTTTACGTTGGACGACATGCTGGCCGAAACCTTCACATCTTAGCCGAGACGTTCACATCTTAATCGGAACGTTCACATCTTGACGCAGTCCGTTACGAACATGGAAAACACACCGTTCTCAGGTACTGGCGTGGCCCTGGTCACCCCCTTCCGCGACGATGGCTCGATCGACGTGGAGGACCTGCGAAAACACGTGGAGTTTCAGATCGAGAACGGTGTCGGCGTGATGGTCCCCGGCGGCACGACGGGAGAGGGCGTTACGCTTTCGCCCGACGAGCACCAACTCCTGATTCGCACCACCGTCGAGGCGACCCGAGGGAGGACACCGGTGCTGGCCGGAGCGGGAGGAAGCGATACCGCTGATGTCGTGCGAAAAGCTCGCGCGGCGCGTGAAGCGGGCGCGGACGGAATTCTTTCCGTCAGCCCGGCCTACAACAAACCCACTCAACGCGGACTCATCGAGCACTACCGAGCGGTCGCGGGTGCGGTGGACTGTCCCGTGATGATCTACAACGTCCCGGGTCGTACGGCATCGAACGTCCTACCGGAAACGGTGCTCGCTCTGGCGGAGGTCGAGAATATCGTAGGTGTGAAGGAAGCCTCCGGTGATGTCGATCAGGTTATGACACTCATCCGGGAACGCCCCGAAGGGTTCACCATACTCTCAGGCGACGACTCGCTCACCTTTCCGCTGCTCGCGGCGGGGGCCGACGGGGTGATCTCGGTCGTGGCGAATGTGGCGCCCGCACTGATGTCGCAGATGGTTAAGAGCGCGCTGAGCGGAGATTACGATGGGGCTCGGACGTTGCACTACCGGCTGTTGCCGTTGATGCGCGCCCTCTTTGTCGAAACGAACCCGATCCCGGTCAAGGCGGCCCTGGAGATCTTGGGGCACCAGCAAGCGCACTTCCGCCTACCGCTCGTCCGGCCGACGGCCGAAGTGGAGGCGTTTCTGAGGCGCGCCCTCACCGACGCGGGTCTGATGGCCGAAGAGGGTGCGAAGTGACCCGAGCAGGAGAGGCGGGCACGCAGGAAAGTCTCGAGGAACTAGAGGACCAGATTCTTCGCTGCTCGGAGGCCGGGCAGAACACGGACCCGGATGAGGCACGCGCCGCCGTCTCCGCCCTCATGGACG
>JADFMD010000140.1 GCA_022564055.1 Gemmatimonadota bacterium | reverse complement strand
ACCCGGGCCCCGGGCACACGGACGGCGACGCGCAGGTGTACTTTCGTGACTCGAACGTCATCCATACGGGTGACATGTTCGTGCGTTATGGGCTTCCCTACATCGATCATGGCAACGGGGGCTCGTTGGACGGAATGATCGAGGCGTTGTGGAGCATCGCGGGGATCATCAATGACGACACGATCATCATCCCGGGCCACGGACAGCTCTCGACGCGCGCGGACCTGCTGGAGTTCAGAATGATGCTCGTCACGATCCGAGGGAGGATCAAGGACCAGATCGATCAGGGACGCTCCGTCGACCAAGTCGTCGCCTCCAACCCCGCGCGTGGGTACGCGGAGCCCGGCGATGGCACGACGGGCTGGGTGAGGGCGGCTTACGAGGAATACAGGTGAGGGGGGCCGATCTGGCCACGATTCGCCCTGTCGTCGTCGCTTTGCTGATCGCCGGCCCCGCCGTCGCTCAGATCTCGAACGACCCGTTCCCGGACCCGATCCCGGCGTCCGAGGGCGCGATCATCGTCGGGCTCGAGGAGTTCGCAACCCTTCCGGACGTCGACGGGGCGCCGGCTCGGCCCATGGTGCTCGTGGACGAGCCGGGGTCCGGGCGTCTCTTCGTCAACGACATGTGGGGCCTTCTCTACTCGATCAGCTACGACGGGAACGTGACCCGGTACCTCGACGCCCGGGAGCCGAGATGGGAGGTCGAGGTGGAGACGCCCGAGCGCGCACCGATCATGGAAGTGGGGCTGCAGAGCTTCGCGTTTCATCCGCAATTCAACGTGCCAGGCACCGCGGGATACGGGAAGCTCTACACGTGGATCGACACGAACGACACGGCTCCGGAGCCCGACTTCGTTCCCGGTGGGGGTGACGACACGCACGACATCGTCCTGCTCGAGTGGACCGCGCGCGACCCGGCGGCGGCGACCTACGACGGCGGCCCGCCGAGGGAGCTGTTCCGAGTGGAGCAGCCCTTCGAGAATCACAACGGCGGGCGGATCGGCTTCAACCCGACCTCTTCGCCGGGCGATCCGGATTTCGGACTGCTGTACATCGGCATGGCGGACGGCGGAGCGGCGGGCGACGAGCTGGATATCGCGCAGAACCTCGGCTCGGTGTTCGGCAAGATCCTACGCATCCATCCGCTGGGCTCCAACAGCGCCAACGGGCGCTACGGCGTGCCGGCGGACAACCCCTACGCGCGGGACGGCGTCGAGCGCACGCTGGGTGAGATCTACGCGTCGGGGGTGCGAAATCCGCAGGGGTTCGACTGGGACGCGGTGACCGGCGACCTCCTCATGGCCGACATCGGCCAGAGTGTGGTCGAGACGCTCAATGTCGTGCCTGCCGGCGGTGACCTGGGTTGGAACACCTGGGAGGGAAGCTACCGCGTGGTGACCAACATCCGGGTCGAGCTCTCGAACCCGAGAGGGGAGCCGTGGGTGACCTACCCGGTGGCCGAGTTCGACCAGAACGACCCGCTGCTCCAGCCGGGATCGGCAGCCACGGGCGTGGTGGCCTACCGGGACGACCTCATCCCGCAGCTCGCGAACCGGGTGCTCTGGGGTGATCTGCCGAGCGGCGAGGTCTTCCACGTTCCGGCCGACAACCTGCGGGGTGGCGGACAAGCCTCGGTCCGGAGGGTGCTGTTCCGCGATGGCGGGGGGACCCAGACGTTCCTGGAGGTGGTTCAGGCGAAGAACGCCGATCAGGGCAGGGTGCCCACCCCCCGGGCGGATCTGCACTTTGGGCGGGGGCCGGGGGGGCGGGTTTTCTTGCTCAACAAGTGGGATGGGGTGGTACGGGAGATCGTGCGGTAGGATCGTGACGTGGGTGGCGGTGGCGGCTCGGCGGTGACGGGCTGGAGTAGAGACCCTTTCTAGCTCGATCCTTTGCCGAGGGACACCACCGGCGGAAAAATGAACCGGGGTGCTGCGGGTGCCCAGCGCATGACCCCACGATCGATCAATGAGGCGATCAGCACGAACCCGACGAAACTCGCTAGTGCCAAAAGCGGCGTCACCACCAACAACAGCATCAGGCCTCCGCCGAGGTCACCGCGCAGGAGTTGCGGGAGGGCGGTGGCGACCCCGAAAACGGCCGAGTCGAACGCTGCGAGCAGAGGAAGCAGGCTCGTCATCGCGAAAACGGCGACCGGTAACGTTCTGGCCTCGATAACCGCCCTGTGTTGCCCCCGTTCAAGAAGGTCGTTGAGTCTTTCACAAATGGTGTAGGCCATGTACGCAAAGGCCGGTAGATTGACATACTTGAGCCAGGGTGGGGCGAAGACCAAGAAGGCGAAGATCAGCAGAAGGGTCAGGAAAAGGACCGTGGCGGCCACCGCGTAACGCCATCCGAGGTACAGAAAGCCGATCGGGCCCCCAACGAGCGCCAAAGCGCCCGCCACCCTGGGGTCTTTTCTCTTGGAATCGTCGTCCATCGGACCCGACCTCTCCGGTTTCGACCGAAACTCTCCGATTTCAATTCGAATCGGTGCAATTTCGACCCATCTGCCCCCTCCTACCACGATGCCAACGCTAGACCTGAGCTGCAAGGCTCGCGTGAGGCACGGGACCAGACGGGGTAACGGCGAGGAAACACTACGTAATCTGCACGCCTCTTCTACGTAGTTCGACGTATCAAAAGAGAACGCGCTGAAGCGCATCTTCCCATCGACGCACACGCCTTCGATGGAGATGGATCAAAATGCATAAGCGCACAGCCGTTCGGGCCCTATTACATGCCTCCTGCCTGGCAGGGGCGCCACTCCTTGCTTCGTGCGACCTGGACTTGTTCGGCCCGTTTGAGCCGTTTGGGCAGAATGACCCGTATGCCCCGGCCGGCTCCGGCCTGGACGCCATCGTGGGATCACCCGTCCCGTGCGAAGACGGGATCGCAGCCGGATACCCGTGCTCCAACGTGGATCTGCTGTCGTTCCTTCCACTGGAGGACCTGGGCGGGTCGGTGTCGGCGCCACTGAACGATATGTGGGGATGGACCGACCCTCTGACCGGCATCGAGTATGCCCTCGTGGGCCGTAACGACGGCCTGGCCTTCGTAAGTCTCGCTGATCCGGAGAGCCCGGTGTACGTGGGAGAGCTCCCCAGGACGCCGGGGTCCTATGTGAGTACGTGGCGCGACGTCAAAGTCTACTCGGATCACGCCTTCATCGTCGCTGACGGCGCTGGGCCGCACGGTATGCAGGTGTTCGACCTTCGTGAGCTCCGCGACGTCTCCGACGCGCCCGTCACGTTTTCCTCGACCGTCGTCTACCAAAAAATCGACAGCGCCCACAACATCGTTATCAACGAGGTGTCCGGGTTCGCATACACCGTGGGCGGTCAGGACGGAGCCGAGACATGTGCCGGCGGGCTCCACATGATCGACATCCATGAACCCACGAACCCAACGTTCGCGGGGTGTTTCGCTCATGGCGGCACCGGCTTTGCGGGGACCGGATACACCCACGACGCGCAGTGCATCATGTATGCGGGGCCCGACCCGGACTATCAGGGTCGGGAGATTTGCCTGGGCTCCAATGAGACAGCCCTCAGCATTGCGGACGTGACGGACAAGGCCAACCCCCGGGCGATCTCCAGCGCGGTCTATCCGGGCGTCGGTTACGTGCATCAAGGGTGGATCTCCGAGGACCATCGCTATTTCTTCACCGCCGACGAGTCGGACGAACTCGCGGGTACAGCTTCCCGCACGCGCACCTTGGTGTGGGACATCGAAGACCTGGACGCTCCGGTCCTGGTCAGGGAGCACCTCGGCGTCACGACCTCCACCGACCACAATCTCTACATCCGTGGCGACCTCATGTACCAGTCCAACTACGCGAGCGGTCTCCGCATCCTGGACGTGTCCGACCCAGCCAATCCCGAGGAGGTCGGGTTCTTCGACAGCGTGTCCTGGACCGATGCGCCGGGGTTCGACGGGTCATGGAGCAACTATCCGTTCTTCGAGAGTGGGGTGGTGGTGTTTACCAGCCGGAACGAGGGCCTGTTTGTCGTGAGGGAGGCGGGCTAGCTTGGTTTCGCCGGGGGCCCGTGGACCGAGCCGCATCGAGCTTCGGAAGGTGCCCTCCCAGGAGAATCATGCCATGCGTCGGGTTTTGACCCTCTCGTTTGCTCTGGCCGTTCTGGCCCTCGTTGCTATTCCCGCCTCCGCCCAGGATATCACCGGTACCTGGGTCCTGTCCGTGGATCTGGGCCCTGCAGGGGGCGGTGACGCGACGTTCGTCTTCGAGCAGGAGGGTACCACCCTCACGGGGACCTACAGCGGAACCCTGGGTGACGACATCGAGTTGAACGGAACCGTAGAGGATGGAGAACTCAGATTCACCTTCGACAGCCAGGCGGGCGAGATCATCTTTTATGGCACCGTCGACGGGAACACCATGGAGGGCGATTGCATCTATGGTCAATTGGGCGACGGCGTCTTCGATGGGAGCAAGAGCGGCTAAATCCAAAACCGCCAGGTCCAGGACCGGCTAGGTCCAAGACCGGCTAGGTCCCGCGCCTGCCTCGACGCGGGGGCTCAGATTCCCGTAGCCGAACCGAGACCCATCGCACGGCGCCACGCGGCGATCTGTCCCAGATGGTCCATCTCGTGTGACGTCATCATGAAGACGACCTGATCCCCGAGTGTGGGGAAGTACTTCCGTCTCCCTTCGTCGGGGTGCGGTTCTGCGAACCGGGAGGCATCGAGGGTCTTCACTGCCTCGGTATTCCTGGCGTGCTGCTCCTCGAGCGCTCCGAGGATCTCTTCCTTGCTCGGATAGTCCGTGGCGTCGCCCGACGGCTCCCCGCCGGTCTTGAACGTCTCGCTCCAACCGTTCGGTAAGCTCGACTCGAGTCCCAACAGCTGGCCTAGGCCGTCGGCGGAGACCACGAGATGGCCGAGCGACCAGGCCGGATGATTGATGACTCCCCCCGGTTGCGCGGCCATCTGCTCGGGTGACAGGTCCTTCACGAGCATTTCCGCGAGGCGGAGGTTGAATCCGTAAAGGTACGTCACGTGGTTGAGCATTGAAATCTCCGGATCGTTAGGCGTTGTCGTTGACGTGGGAATATATCGGGCGAGGTCATTTAGCAAGAAACCATGTAAAGCCTTGGTCGCGTGAACGATCCTCCGTTCTTTCCTCCCCTCATGTTGACCGCTTCGGTTCTGTCCCTCACGTTATCACCATCGGTCCGAAGGCGATTCGAAAGCCGAGGACTAGGGGTAAAGGTGCCGGTCAGCGTCGTGGATCACGCGGGAATGGAGGTCGAAATGAGCAAGCGTCTGGCGGTGGTGGGTCGAAGGTATGAAGGGATTTCGCGTTACTCCGCTCTCCTTCTCGCCGTGCTCTGTGTGACCGCCGCGGCCGGCGTGGTCTCGACCGCCTCGGCGCAGGTTCGCGCCGCCGGTGCCGGTAGCTGGGAAGTCCCCAGGACCCCCGACGGCCATCCGGACCTTCAGGGCAACTGGACGAACGTGACGCTCACTCCGTTCCAGCGGGTGGAGGGTAGAGGGCCGTTTTTTACGAAGGAAGAAGTCGATGAGATCGAACGGCCGGACGGAGATTGCCCCGCCAGCCCAGGGACCGTCGCGTGCGGAAGAACACAGCGCCCCGGATCCACCAATGAGGCTCGACTGAGCGGCCAGGAGTACAGCGAGGTCTATTGGGATCGGGGCTCGCGGGTCGCGATCGTCGATGGCGAATACGTGACCTCTCTGATCACCAATCCGGCGGATGGGCGCCGTCCGCCCCTCACACCGGAGGGCGAGCGGCGGTTGCAGGAGTACCAGGACTTCAGGGACCAATTCCAGCAATACGACCACCCGGAGCTGAGGCCGCTCGCCGAGCGCTGCATCGTTTCGTTCGGTTCCAGCGCTGGCCCCCCGATGATCCCCAACACGGCCTACAACAACAACTACACCATCGTACAGACCGCCGACTACGTGATGATCAAGGCGGAGATGGTCCACGACGTGCGGATTATCCGGCTGGGTGCACCCGACCGGTTGCCGGCCAACGTGAATCCCTGGTTCGGAGACTCCTGGGGTCGCTGGGAAGGCGACGTTCTCGTGGTCGAAACCACGAACATCAACCCGACCCACAGATTCCAGGGAATCGCTCCCACGGCGGCCCTGAAAGTGACCGAGCGCTTCTCGCGGGTCGATGAAGAGACGTTTCTGTACGAGTTCACCGTCGACGATCCGACGACGTACACCGAGCCCTGGGGAGGAGTCATTCCGTACAAGAGGTTCCACGACAAACTCTTCGAATACGCATGTCACGAGGGTAACTACAGTCTGGCGAGCGTACTGAGCGGGGCGCGTTACGAAGAGAGGATGGAAGCGGAGGAATCGAGTGACGCTAGGCGTTAGGGGGAGGGCGTGGAGGGGGCTAGTCCAGCCTACCGGCTCAGGCCGCATCATGGGCTCCGAGCGCTCCGGACGCGTGGAACGCCGCCGCCGCTCTCTCCGAGCCCTCTCGAGCCTGCACGAGCAGCGCTTGAAACTGCGAATCACTCAAGTAGGGCTGTAGCCAAGCGTCTCCTTCGAAAGCGATCGGGCAGAAGAACCCCAGATCGACA
>JADFMD010000139.1 GCA_022564055.1 Gemmatimonadota bacterium | reverse complement strand
GTCGAAAATAGTCGCCCGTAAACAAAGTGTCCGTGGATAGCACCGCCGTGGGATTGCGACCGATACGGGCCGCCACAAAGGCGTCTCGTCCTCCTCCTCCAGTTCCCGAGAGGGTCCAGTAGTAGACAGTGTTCCCGTCCGGTGACCAGTGGGGGAAGTCCCCTCCACCCTCAGACACCGGCGTCCGCTCACCGGGGTCAGGGAAGCTCCGGATGTAGATCTCTCTCGTTCCCGTCTCGTCGGACGAATAAGCCGCCAGTGTGCCATCCGGTGAGACTACCATGTCGCGGAGGTCGGCCTCCTGCTCCAGGTAAGCCTCCGCCCTCGGGTTGTCCGGGTCCGACAGGTCCAACATCCAGAGATCGACGGGCGGCGGCCCCCACCCGAACAAGATTAGCGTGTCGCTCGGCCACTGATGGGGGCGTTGAAGACCCGGAAGCGCGATTAGGAGTTCGGCAGGCGTATCGTCGTCCAACCTCTTCACGAAGAGATCTTCTCCATCGGTTCCTTCCCGCTCAGAAGTAAACACGACACGGGTGCCGTCCGGCGAATACACGGGCCTGAGATTGTTCCCCGCGAAAGTAAGCTGCCTCGGCGTAGCCCCCAGTTCTACGTCGTAGGTATAGATGTGAGCGTCTGATTCGCGTTGCGGGGTGCTCGAATAGACCACCGACCGACCATCAGGAGACCATTTCAGGTCACCGAACCGGCGCGGACTTAGGACAAGAATTTCCTCGTTGCCCTCCAGATCTACGATGGCGAGTCGCATCGTGCCGAGTCCTCCTCCCGCGCCCGCGACTCCCGTCGAATAGACCAGAGTCCCGTTCCGCGACACCGCGAATCGAGCCCAGAAGGCGGTCGGTTTGGAGACACCATCAAAGAGGGTGACCGGCTCGCCGACGACCTCGCCCCGACGAGCGTCGAACGCTACAGCCCAAAGAGTGCCTGACACGTCGGTATACAGCAGGTGCCCGGTGTCCACGTACACGGCATCAATTGCCCCCGCCCGAAGCACTCGCACCGAGTCCGTCTCCAAATCGAGGATCAGGGTCGAGAGGGCGGTGCGGTCCGTGAAGATGACCGCCCTACCTCCAGGGAGAAGCCTCGGGTTACGAACTGGCGCGCTCGGGTCCAGCAGAGGTTCGGGATCGCCGCCTGTGGCGGGAATACGATACAAGCCCACACCACCGTCATATGAGAAGACGATGTTTCCGTCGTCGCCCCAGTGAAGGCCACCGACGACGTTCACTGGAAGCTCCGCCAAAATCTGCGGAGCCCCTCCAGAAAGGGAGACTCGCTGGAGATACGTGCTAAGGTCCGAGAAGACCAATGACTCTCCATCGGGTGAGAACGAGGCGAAAAAGACGTTCTCGGTTCCTGGTATGGGCCGAAAGTCCTCCTCGTCGGCGTTGCGCCAATAGATCGGCTCGCCGGGCGTCAAACCCACCAGCGCGAAGCGCCGACCATCTGGCGATACCAGGATTTCCCCCGGAACGAGAAAAGAGCGGTCGCCGATGTCAATCGAAGCGAGCGTAACCGGGAGTTGAGGCGCTGGTCTGAGCCAGCCCCAGGCGGCGAGGGCGGTCATGGCTGCGCCGAGGAGCAAGGCTGCTACTGATCGGCGGTCCCGATGCCACCGTTTAGCCGCTGCGACCGGGACCATGGGCTCTGACGGGGCAGTCACGCTGGATGTCCGAGCCCGAGCCTCATACGTAAAGCTCGGGTCCCCGAGCGCAGCCGCGAACTCCGCCGCGCTCGTGAAGCGGTCAGCGGGCAGCTTCTCTAGCGACTTCGCCAAAGCCGCCCCGACGTTCGGTGGCACGGTCCTTCGCTCACTGGTGATCGACGGGGCATCCACCGTGAGAATCTTGACCAGCACGGCCTGGGCGCTGGAGGCGGAGAACGGTGGCTGCCCGGCGAGCATCTCGTAGAGCACACAGCCGAGCGAGTAGACGTCCGAGCGGGCATCTACGTCACGGTCGCCCGTGGCCTGTTCTGGACTCATGTAGTGGGGCGTGCCGAGGCTGAGTCCCGTCTCCGTGATGCGGCCCGCGCCCGCCCGAGCCACGGCCAGCGCGATCCCGAAGTCCGCGATGAGCGGATCGCCCTGAGCACTCAGCAGGATGTTGCCCGGCTTGATGTCGCGGTGGACCACGCCGTTTTCGTGTGCGTAGTCGAGCGCGTGGGCCACCTTCTGCGTGATCGCCACTGAGTCATCCACACCGAGTTGCTTCTCGCGGTCGATACGCTCCCTGAGTGATTCCCCTTCGATGTGGGGCATCACGTAGAACAGGAATCCGTCGGCCTCGCCTGAATCATGCAGCGGCAGGATGTGCGGGTGCGTGAGGTTCGCCGTGGTCTTGATCTCGGCCAAGAAGCGCTCCGCACCCACTACGGCGGCGAGCTCGGGCTTCAGAACCTTGAGCGCGACCTTACGCTCGTGCTTGAGGTCGTCGGCCAGGTACACCGTAGCCATCCCGCCCTCGCCCAACTCACGCTCGATGGCGTAGCGGCCTTCGAGGGCTGCGTTGAGGCGTTCGGTGGCATCGGACATGGGCGCACTCCGGGATCAGACTGCGCTCAACATCCGAGAGTGGGGCGGTAGGCGCAAGCAGAAGCCCAGAATCGCGTTCTAAGCGTCTTCGGGGTTTATTCGGTCCTGTGTAGGCTGGAGCGTTACTCGTGGCCTAGAGGGGCCGTTACAGGCTTGCATCTCCCGACTGAACCCAAACATCCTACGGGTCGCCTAGTCTTTCTGGCGTCCGGCGTTCGGGTGCTTGAGGTGCTTCCAGGTATCGCCGCGCCGGGCCGCTAGAATCGTACTCGGTGAGACCTTCAGGAGCTTGCCCCAGTGTCCGGCGGGGTTTCGCCAGTAGCCCTTCTCATCGTCCCAGTCGTCCAAGACTTCTCGGACCTGTGTCTCGTCCAAGAGGGCGTGCGGTGACCTCTCCCCCTGGAGCCAGGGGTTGTCGGGCCAACGTCTGGGCTGCTGTATGGGACCCGGAGCGTTGGCACCGGAGTTCCCGAGGCAATGGTGACGGATCTGACTAGACGTATAGTCAGGAAAATCCTTGGCGATGTCGGTGTAGAACCAACCCTCTTGAGCGAGGTCTCTCCACTTCACGATCAACGGTAAGGGGGGGCGAGCCATGACCTAATCTCCCGGCGATGAGGCTTGAGTGACACTTCGTACCAAGATCCCCCCGCACGGCAAGAGGAGGTATTGGACCTTAGTCGTACTCGCTCTGGGGCAGAGCGGCTGGATATTAGCAAGCTGATCGTTAGGCTACGGGGCGGCTCGCGCAAACGGACCCGCAGCTACTCCACCATCACCCCCCGCACCGTCTCGCTACAAAACGGCACCGGCCACTGCGCTTCCTGATCCGTCTCGACCTCGAACTCCTCGTGCACACGCATCCCACTCGTGGGCTTCTAGGGCCGTGAGAAGGCCGTAGGAGGGCGACAGGCGGAAGGACACCTCGGGGAGGGTGGGCTGCTTCCGTCCGGGTACTCGCAGCGGACGGTGAGGCGGGGAGTGTCGGCCATGCGGTGAAGCTACGGGCGATGATCGGGCGGTGCGATGGAGGGATGGGACTACCGCGAGGCCGCTAGTGTTCGCCGACGATCACCACGCCTTCCACGAAGACGCGAAGCCAGGGGATCTGACGGGCCAGTTGGGCACCCGCTCCTTCAACACCTCGAAGAAGTTCTGGGCGCTCACCACTCCAGATCCGTCACCCAGATATCGCTCTGATAGCTCCCGACCGAGAGGTAGATGCTGTCGGAGCTTACGGAAATTCCGGTTAGGTAAAGTATCAGCGATGGGCTATCGAACTCCACCATGAGTCTGGGCTCCGGAAGAGGAAGGTCTTCGCAAACCGGAGCAGGATCGTCACTCATCTCGCAACGTTGCCCGCCGCGAGCGGGGACAGACCAAACACCCTGCTTGTCACTTCGGTCGACTCCCGTAAAGTAAGCCGTCGAGCCATCCGCGGAGAGCCGCACGAGGCTGGTTTCCACGAGGTCATCGGGGTTGGCACCACCCGGTGCTGCTCGAAACAAGCGCCAAAGCTCACCGTCGAGAGTCCTCCGCCAGATGGACCCCTCATGGGAGAATACGATCTGGTCACCATCGGGCGTCCAATCACCGTAACTGCCGCCCATGGAGGTAATCAAGACAGGCGGGCTCCACTCTCCCCCCACACGATCCCTGTTCACAATCCAGGTTCCTGTTCTGGGTCCCCCAAACATGATACTCAGACCATCGGGAGACCATGTGGGCCTCCTGACTATAGGGTGCAGTGAATCAACCGAAACTTTGACTTCCGGGCCTCCGTTTATCGGCTTTACAAAGATTCGTCGAATGCCATCGCGCAGTGAATAGAAAGCGAGCTCCGCACCGTCAGGCGACAGGTCCCCGGCAAAATCGTTGGCGGGATTGGTGGTAAGCTGACGGTAACTCTCGTCGTCGAGTGACTGTATGAAAACGTCCTGATTACCACTCCGGTTCGAATCGTAGACAATGAACTCGCCGTCGCTCGACAGATCATGGGTTTCCACGATCTGATTGCCGCTCGTAACCTGGTTCCCCTCGGTAGCCGAGAGTGGCTCCGACCCCCCGATCGGGTACGAACGAATGTTCCTGCTGAACGAGAACTTCGCATACGCCAGCCTGGTCCCGTCGGCGGAAATCGAAATCGAAGACGGTTCCGGTACCCCAACGCGTTCGGGCTCCCCTTCTGCCCCGTCCGGCCCGACCCTGACGACGAACACATCCCGGGCACCTTCGCGATCCGAAACGAAGAGCAAATGACGCGAGTCAGGGAGCCAGGCGGGACTCATGTTCAGGTGGTCGCGATCGGTAACCTGCACAGGGTCACCTCCATCGATATGTGCGAGCCATATGGAGGAAGTCGCCACATTACCAAGCGAGCGGAGGTTGTTGAATAGACTGTTGCCGTTCACGAATGCGATCCACTGGCCATCGGGCGACCAGCTCAGGGAGTGAGGGTCTCCAGGCGGTGGAGCCACCGTCAACAAGGTTGGTGTCCGTTCGTCAACGTCCACGATCATTATGCTATCGCCGGTGACGAACGTCGCTCGCTCGGCGGAGGGGTCCCAGTCCCCGGCCCGCAGAATGTCACTGGTGATCTCTCGGGTTGTTCCACCGGTCGCCGAAACCCACAACATCCGAGCTCTACCAGCCCCCGCGGACTGTTCGAATAACACCAAATTATTCGAACCGAATCTGGGACTCCGTTGTCGACCCCCAAGATCCTGAGCCAACGCAAGAGATCGCCCTCCAACCAGGTCCGCCAGGCTCTTGGACATCACGGACGTGCGGATCCCAAGAGCCGAGGTATACGTCACATTGGCGCCGTCGTCGGAGAGGTCCGGCTCGAAGTCGATTTGGGGCCCGGACGTGACCTGCACGTTGTTGGACAGACTGATTTCGATCGGATCGTCCGTGAAGATCCTCCATCCAAAGACCCCCGTCGCCACCACCAAGGCCGCAGCCCCGATCATCACCGGATTGAGAAACTTCCTGGAGCCGGACACCGCCGAGACCGGCGCGGTCCCCATCGGCGTCAGCCCACCGCTCGGCGTGGCCAGCGCCTCCAGGTGCCCCAACATTTCCTCCGAGCTCTGCCACCGATCCGCGGGCTTCTTCTCCAGGCAGCGCATGACCAGCTGAGACAGCAGAATCGGCACGGTGGGGCGATGCTCCGTAACCGGCGTCGGAGCTTGGGTGAGGTGCGCCACCAGGGTCGCCTGGGGACTCTTGCCAGAGAACGGGGGAGCACCGGCGAGCAACTCGTAGGCCATCGCCCCAACGGCGTAGATGTCGGCTCGGTGGTCGATCTGATCCGAAGCCTCCGCCTGCTCGGGTGCCATATAGGCCGGTGTTCCGAGGGCCACCCCCATCGTCGTGAGCTGGTGTCGTCCCGTGGCCTGGCTCACCGCCTTGGCGACGCCGAAGTCGGTCACCAGTGCGTGGCGACCGCTGAGCATGATGTTATCCGGTTTGATGTCGCGGTGGACCACGCCGTGCTCGTGCGCGTGGGCCAAGGCATCCACAACGTCTCGAAGGATGCGGATCGTCTCGCTGACAGGTAGCTCGCCCTCCCGCCCGAGCCGGTCCCGGAGGGACTCTCCCTCCACGTACGGCAGCACGTAGAACAGGAAGCCGTCCGCCTCACCCGAGTCATGCAGCGGCAGGATGTGAGGATGCGTCAGGTTGGCCGCGATCTCGATCTCGCGGAGGAACCGCTCGGTCCCGAGCGAGGCGGCGAGATCGGGTCGGAGGACCTTCAGAGCCACCTTGCGGTGATGCCGTACGTCCTCGGCCAGGTACACCGTCGCCATGCCTCCCTCGCCTAGCTCACGGTCGATGACGTAGCGGCCTTCTAGGGCTGCGTTCAGGCGTTCGACTGCATCGGACATGGCGGGCAAGATGCGCCCCAAACGGGTGAGGGTGCAAGTGTCTCAAAAGTAGCAGGTGCTGCGTTTCGAGCCGCCGCCACGCACGAAGGGGAGAGGCTGAAGCCCCTCCCCTTCTGAAGAGTGTGCACGTTGGTGTGCACGTTCGCGTCCTCTAAC
>JADFMD010000138.1 GCA_022564055.1 Gemmatimonadota bacterium | reverse complement strand
CTCTCGCTCGCGAGCATCGCCGTGGACGTCCGCGTGAGCGAGGTGGTCGACCTCACGCAGGTGGTCACGGGTTGTATCCCCAAGGAAATCTTTCTGCGTTAGCTTTTCCGATTCCGTCGCCCCTCCCGACTCCTTCTAGAACGTCGCGATCGCGTTGAACGGACTCGCGGTCCCGTTCGGCACCTTCGTGATCTGCCAGGACACCATGAACTCCCAACGCTCCCGGCTGGCGGCCTCACGCGCCACGTCCTCCAGATAGCCGTTGTCCACGAGCGGCAGCCCGATGAACACCTGCGTCATGGTGTGGATCGGACGGTTGATGCCCGCTACGCCGGATGGCTGAACGTCGTTCACGGCATCGCCCACCAGGAGTGACACGCCCCGCTCCTTGAGCCAAGGCAGCACGGAAGCATGCAGGCCGGCACCGCCGCGAGCGTAGTTCCACGGGCCGAGCGCTTCACGCCGGGCCCAGCGGCCGCCCCGGATGAAGAGAACGTCGCCGGGCGAGACCGTGATGCCCGCGAAGGCCTCCCACTCCTCGAGGTCGGACACGTAGATGGGCGTGCTCGGCTCGAGCCAATCCACACCCCTGAGAAGCGGCATGTCCACAAGGATGCCCCGCGTCACATAGCCGGGCCCCATGTCGTCGATGGCGAGGTCCCCGATGCATCCGTTGGCGGTCATGTCCTGCGGGTAGCCGTTGAAGATGATCGCCTTGCCGTCCCGCTGAGTGGCGTAGTGGCACAGCGCGTCCATGTGCGACAGCTGGCCGTCATGAAGCGAGAAGCTCATCGCATCCAGTGCGGCCCGGGGCAGGCCGGTATTCGGGTCGAGCGACGTCATCTGGTGGTTGGTGGGCCAGAAGTTCCCGCTGTCGATCGCCTTGTCTTCGTTGACGAAGTGGCCGAGGGTCACCGTGACCCCGTCCTCGACGAGGCGCGTGGCCTGTATGGTCTTTTCCGGAGTGATGTAATTCAGGGCGCCCCTTTGATCCTTCGGGCCCCACTTGCCCCAATTCGACAGCTCAGTCTCCCAGCGCTCGAGCGTTTCGAGCGTGACCTTGACCGCCGGGTCCTGCGTGGAGGGATGCACTTCGAAGGTCTCCTGCAGCCCCTGCGCCGAAGCGCGAGCGGACGTGAGTCCTGCCGGGGACAGAACCAACGCGCCCGCTACGAAGACGGAAAGGAAGAGCTTCATTTGAATCACCCCTTTTCTACGTGAGTACCCACTCGCCTCATCATAAGAGTAGGTCGGCAAGAATATATCAAACGGTGGGGGAATAAAACGCAGAATATCCGAGATGCCCCCACCTTGCCCCGACCTGTCCAGATGGTCCACCTTCCCGGGACGGTTACTCGGTTTTCCTGTTACCCCACCCCATGAAAGAGATCAAGAAGCTCCTCGTCGCCAATCGTAGCGAGATAGCGATTCGCGTCTTCCGCACGGCCCATGAGCTGGGTATTCGGACCGTGGCGATCTATTCGCACAAGGACCGATACGCGCTTCATCGCTTCAAGGCCGATGAGGCGTATCTGATCGGCGAGCCCGAGGAGCCGATTCGGGCTTACCTCGACATCGAGCGAATCATCTCTTTGGCCCAGGAAAATCAGGTGGACGCCATCCACCCCGGATACGGTTTCCTTTCCGAAAACCCCGAATTCGCCCGTGCGTGTGAGCGCGCGGGAATCGTTTTCGTAGGTCCGCAGGTGGAAGTGCTCGAGCGCCTGGGCGACAAGATCGAGGCCCGAAAGATTGCCACCGATGCCGGCGTAGCGGTGCTCGGGGGCAGCGAGAATTCGATTATCGACGTGATCGACGGGGAGCGGCAGGCAGGGAAGGTTGGGTATCCCATCATTCTCAAGGCGGCCAGGGGCGGCGGCGGCCGGGGAATGCGGGTGGTGAGTGATCCGAACGACTTTCCCGGCGCCTTCAAGGATGCTCAGCGGGAGTCGCTCATGGCCTTCGGCAGTGACGACGTCTTCATCGAGCGTTTCGTCCAGCGCGCGCGCCACATTGAGGTCCAGCTCCTGGGCGACAAGCACGGCAACCTGGTCCATCTCTACGAACGCGACTGCTCGGTACAGAGGCGCCACCAGAAGGTGGTGGAGATCGCGCCGGCTCTGGCCCTGGACGACGAGGTTCGCCAGGGGCTCCTCAAGGCGGCCGTGGCCATCGGCCGCCACGTCAGCTACCAGAACGCGGGCACCGTGGAGTTTCTCGTGGATCGGGACGAGGGCAACTTCTACTTCATCGAGGTCAATCCCCGCATCCAGGTGGAGCACACCGTCACCGAGGAGGTGACCGGTGTGGATCTCATCAAATCGCAGATCCTGGTCGCCCAGGGCACGCCGCTCGACGACGAAGAGATCGGCCTACCCTCCCAGGTCGCTGTGCGGACCCACGGCTACGCCATGCAGTGTCGCGTGACCACCGAGGATCCGGCGAACGATTTCATGCCCGACTACGGTCGGGTCTCGCACTACCGCTCGGCGGGGGGGATGGGGATTCGGCTCGACGCAGGCAGCGCGTTCAGTGGCGCGGTCGTGAACCCGTACTACGACTCCCTTCTCGTGAAGGTGACGGCCCGGGGGAACCGCTTTATCGACGTCGCCAGGCGCATGGAGCGGTGCCTGCAGGAGTTCCGCATACGGGGCGTGAAGACGAACATCCCGTTCCTGATTCGCCTGGTGACCAACGAGCAGTTTCTGAAGGGTGGATGCACGACGACCTTCATCGATCATACGCCCGAGTTGTTCGACCTGCCCAAGCGTCGTGACCGTGCGACGCGGCTTCTGAGGTACCTCGGAGACACGATCGTCAACGGAAACCCTTCGGTGAGGGATCACCCGCGTGCGGCGCGGCGGGAGCCCGCGCCGGTTCCGAAGGTCGATTACCAGAGCCCGATTCCGGACGGCACTCGGCAGATGTTACAGAAGCTCGGGCCCGTGAAGTTCGGCGGTTGGATCTCGGACCAGGAGCGACTGCTCCTGACCGACACGACGTTCCGGGATGCGCATCAGTCGCTGTTGGCGACGCGCTTTCGTACGTACGACCTGCTCGCGGTGGCCGACGCGTACGCTCGCCGGGGTTCGGACCTTTTCTCGCTCGAGATGTGGGGAGGCGCCACGTTCGACGTTGCGTTGCGTTTTCTGAAGGAGTGCCCTTGGAGGCGCCTGACCGACTTGAGAGAGCGCATTCCGAACATCCTCTTTCAGATGCTGCTGCGGGGTTCCAACGCGGTCGGGTACACCAACTACCCGGACAACCTGGTGCAGGGGTTCGTGGAAGAGGCGGCCAGCGCCGGCATCGATCTGTTCCGGGTGTTCGACGCGCTCAACTGGACGGCCAACATGCGGGTCGCCATGGAGGCAGTCCTCAAGACGGACGCGCTCTGTGAAGCTTCGATCTGTTACACCGGGGACATCCTCGATGAAGCCCGCACCAAGTACGACCTGAAGTATTATGTGAAGCTGGCCAAGGAGTTGGAGGGGATGGGCGCACATATCCTCGCCATCAAGGACATGGCCGGGCTCTGCAAGCCGTACGCGGCCGCCAAGCTCGTGCGTACGCTCAAGGACGAGGTAGGCATCCCGATCCACTTCCACACCCACGACACCGCTGGTGTGCAAGCCGCTGCGATTCTCGAAGCCGCGGAAGCCGGACTCGACATCGCGGACGCGGCCATGGCCCCGATGTCGGGCACGACATCGCAACCGAACCTCAACACGCTGGCCGAGGCGCTCCGCTTCACTCCCCGCGATCCGGGACTGCCGAGGCGGGACCTCGACGACATCGCCGACTACTGGAGAGCGGCACGCGAATTTTACGCACCGTTCGAGGGCCAGGTCCTGCCGGCGACCGCGGACCTGTACGACCACGAGATGCCCGGCGGCCAGTATACGAACCTTTACCAGCAGGCGCGTGCTCTGGGGCTGGCCGATCGATGGGCCGAAGTCTGCCGGTTGTACGCGGACGTGAACGAGCTCTTCGGCGACATCGTGAAGGTGACGCCCACCTCCAAGGCCGTCGGTGACATGGCGTTGTTCATGGTCGCGAATGAGCTCACCTCGGAGGATATCCTCGATTCGAGTCGCGAGCTGGCGTTTCCTGCTTCCGTCATCGACCTGATCGGTGGAGGCATGGGACAGCCACCGGGCGGTTTCCCGGAAGAGGTGAAGAAACGCGTGCTCCGTGGTGAGCCGGGTCAGAGCGGCCGCCCGGGTGAGACGCTGGAGCCCGTGGATTTCGAGGCGGCCGCCGAAACCGTCGAGAAAATGGTGGGGCAGGAGCCTCACCGACGAGACGTTATCTCCTATCTGCTCTACCCGAAGGTGTACCGCGACTTTGCGGACTTCCAGAAAAAGTACTCGGACACCTCGGTGCTTCCCACGCCGGTCTTCTTCTACGGTCAGGAGGCGGGCGAGGAGATCGCCGTCGAGATAGAACGGGGAAAGACGCTCATCGTGAACTTCATCACGGTCGGTGAGCCCCGTCCGGACGGAAAACGTACGGTGTTCTTCGAACTGAACGGGCAACCGCGGGACGTCACCGTGGTCGATCGAACACTCGAACCGGAAACGGTAGCTGCGGTGCAGGCCGATCCGGACGATCCGAAGCAGATCGGCTCGAAGATGCCGGGCATGATCGTAGACGTGGCCGTGCGGGTGGGCAGCATGGTGGCGCAGGGGGATGAGCTGCTGAGCTTGGAGGCCATGAAAATGGAGACCACCATCTACGCCGAGAGCGAGGGGAAGGTGGCCGAGGTGCTCGTGTTCCGCGGGAGCAACGTGGCCCCGGGTGACTTGATGATTCGTTTGGAGTAGAGTTCAGGCATGAGCGACTGGAGACCCCAAACGTGGGCTGTGCGTGCGCAGGCCGAAGAAACATCGCACCACGAACACTCGGTGCCGATCTTCCTCACGTCGAGCTTCGTGTTCGAAGACAGCGAGGAGATGCGTGCTGCCTTTGCGGGCGAAATCGACCGGAACATCTATGGCCGGTTCACGAATCCGAACGTCGAGGAGCTCTCCGAGAAGATCCGTCGCCTGGAGGGCGCCGAGGCGGGGCACTCCCTGGCCACGGGCATGGCCGCCGTGTTCGCCACGTTCGGAGCACTCCTCTCCAGCGGGGATCATATCCTGGCGTGCCGTTCGCTCTTCGGATCCACCCACACGATCCTCACCAAGATCCTGCCGCGGTTTGGAATCACATCGACCTACGTCGATGCGGCGGACCCCGATTCGTGGGCCGGCGAGATTCGTGACAACACCCGGATGATCTTCGTGGAGACACCCACGAACCCCGCGGTGGACCTCGTGGACCTCGAGTGGCTTGGGAAGTTGGCCGCCGAAAAGGAGGTCATCCTGGTCGTGGACAACTGCTTCGCCACGCCGATCTTGCAGCGCCCTCTCGAATTCGGCGCGCACCTCTCGATCCACTCCGCGACCAAATACCTCGATGGCCAGGGCCGCGTGATGGGTGGTGTGGTCGTGGGCGGAAAGGAGATGGTGCAGGAGATCTACGACTTCGCTCGGGCCACCGGGCCTTCCCTGTCGCCGTTCAACGCCTGGGTGCTCTCCAAGAGCGTGGAGACACTCGAGGTCCGGATGGAGAGGCATTCGCAGAATGGGCTGGCGTTGGCAGAATGGTTGGAGGGGCGGCCGGGCGTCGCTTCCGTGCGTTATCCCTTCCTCCCCTCCCATCCCCAGTACGAGATCGCCAAGCGGCAGATGTCTTCGGGTGGCGGGATTCTCTCGTTCGTCGTCGAGGGCGGGCTAGAGCAGGGTAAGCGCTTCATGGATGCGGTGAAGTTGTGCTCGCTCACCGCGAATCTGGGTGACACACGCACCATCGTCAGCCACCCCTCATCCACCACGCACGCCAAGCTCACCGAAGAGGAGCGTCTGGCGGTCGGCATCACGCCGGGCCTGATCCGCATCTCGGTCGGCCTCGAAGACCTCCGCGACATCATCGAGGACGTGGAGCAGGCGCTAGAAACGTCCTAAAACGAGCATTCTTTATGCTGAGAGGGTACGAATGTCTAGAAAACTGATGGTCGTTGTGATGGCAACCTTGATCATGGGTCTGACCTGGATGGCGTGCGCCCCTACGTCACCTCCGACACGGACGAGGGTCGATGTCTCCGCGCTGGGACCTCAGGTCGGCGAACAGGTTCCCGACTTCAGCCTGCCGGATCAGAACGGCAAGATCTGGACACGGCAGTCCATCATGGGACCCAACGGGGCGATGCTCGTCTTCGTGAGATCGGCGAATTGGTGACCCTACTGCCGCACGCAGCTGGTCGAGCTGCAGGGGAGGATCGATGAGATTCGCGAACAAGGACTGGAACTGGTAACCATCAGCTACGACACGCCGGAGGTTCTGGCCGACTTCGCCCGGGAGCAGGGCATCACCTACACGATGCTCGCGGATGTTGGCTCGGCAACCATCAAAGAGTATGGCATCTTGAACACGGTCGCCGAGGAAGCCTTGGGCCCCGATGCGGACGATCCGGACGTCCTGGCCGACTTCGAGCTGTTGGTGTCGGTGACCGGCCCGAATGAACTTTTCGTGGGAATCGCCCATCCCGGCACGTTCATGCTCGACCCCGCCGGCGTGGTTGGATCGCGG
>JADFMD010000137.1 GCA_022564055.1 Gemmatimonadota bacterium | reverse complement strand
GGCTGGACGGGGAGCTGGTGGTTCCGGGCAACCCGGAGTTTCTCGTTCTCATGACCCCGGCCTACCTGGTGGATCCGCTCGCACAGGGCGGGGTGAGCGGTCGAGTCACAGAGGAGGGCCGAGAGCGTGGTCTCACGGCGGTCGACATCACCGTACTGGGCCAGACGCCCGTCCGTGCGCTCAGCAACAACCGGGGCCGGTTCAATTTGAGGGGCCTGCAGCCCGGCCTGACGGAGATCCGATTCACACGACTCGGCTACGCCCCACGCACGGCCACGCTGATCGTCCAACCCGGCAGAACGGTCGAGCTCGCCGCCACCATGTCGACCCGACCTATCGAGCTCGAGCCTATCACAGTGGTCGTCCGCTCGCGCTTTCTCGAACAGAGCGGATTCTACCGGAGAGCCGAACGTGCTTTTGGCCGCCAGTTCACAAGGGACGATCTCGAGAAAATCGATCCATTCATGACGTCCGACGTCCTTCGGCGCGTACCCGGTATCCACCTGCAGTTTGATGCGCTGAACCCGGATGGTGTGGTCGCCACGAGTAGGCGGGGCACCAGTTTCAGCCGGGGTCGGTGTGTGTTGCCCGTTTACGTCGACGACGTGCGGCAGTTCGAGTTCGATCTCAACCAGATCCCCGCGGAGTGGATCGAGGCGATGGAGGTCTACCAGGGGATTGCCACGCCGGCCCAGTACAACCGCGATGGCTGCGGCGCCGTCCTCATCTGGACTCAACGGGGTCGCTGAACCGAGCGAGACGGCGGCTTCAGCTCTCGCGTTTCCGGCGGACGTAGAGCGTCTTGAGAACGGTCGCGACCACTTCGTGCTTCTCGTCCAGGATCTCGAGCGTCCATTGCGGCAGGTCCTTGTCACCGGCAGCCGTCGCCGAGCGAACCGCCTCGACCTCCTCCTCGGTGATGCGGATCGTGGCGCGCACCGTGCCCAAGCCAGGCTTGCGGAAGTCGATGGTCGCCTCCTTGTCCCAGACCACGTAATCGGGCCCCAGGCGCTTCATCATCAAGAACATCAGATGCGGATCGACCATCGAATACAGGCTGCCACCGAAGTGCGTGCCGACATAGTTGACGTTTTCCTCGGTGAGCGGCATCTCGACACGGATCTCGCTCGCGTCCGCGGCGATGTAGGTGACCAGCACGCCGGCGCCGGCATAGGGTGGATAAGATTGAAGGCGCGCCTGCAGGGCCTCCGGATTCCAAGCGTCGTGAGTCATGGGTTCCCGCGAGTCAGGAATAACGGATGAATTCGAGCAGATTTCCGTCCGGATCCCGTGTGTAAACGCTTTGGCCGACCCCGTTTCCTCCATCGCGCCCCCCCGACCGCTCACCCTCCGCAACGATCTCCGCGCCGGCACGCTCCAGCGTCGCGGAGAGGGATGCCTCCGTGCCCTCCCACACCCAGCAGAAGTCGCCGCACGGTGGCTGGGCCGCTGCCGCTCGGAGGGTGAACGTCCCGCTCTGCCATAGAGACGGACGGTGGAAGTTGATCTTCTGGTCGCCGAAGTGGATGGAAACGATTCGCGCGCCTTCTCGCACCACGAAACCGAGAGCACGGTAAAACAGGACCATCTCCTCCACGTTTTGGATGGGAATCGCGACGTGATCCAGCGCCACGATTCCCGGTGTCTGCCTCACGCCGCCCGCCGCGCGACCCGCGAGCGTGCCCGTTGCCGAGACCGCCACCCCAGCGGCGATAATTCCTTTGATGAAAGAGCGACGGGGATTGGACTGTTGGGGATCGGACTGCTGCGGATCGGACTGCTGCGGTTTGGACTGCTGCGGATTGGACTGTTTGGGAATCGAGGTCGTTTGGGATTTGCTCATTTTGCCTCCCCTGTGATGCTGATCCGTGAAATCCAGCCCTCCGCCTTCCCCAGCCGAACCCAGACCGAGCGTAACCTAACGCCCGCCCCCCCCAAAACGAGCGGCCTCGATGTGTGGTGCTGTCGTGGGGCGCACAGGACCCGCATAATAAGCGAAACCACTGGGTCAGGCGGGAGGCGAACCATGTACAGCAAGACTCTCATTCTTTCGGTCGTCTTGGCCTCGGCGGGTTGCGCGGCCGATGTTGCGTTTCCCGACATCACCAACGGTCAGGGCGAGATCGCGGGCGAGGCGACCACCACCAGCATCATCCTGCAGTCTCGGTTGACCGTCGGGACCGAACTCGTTGATGGCGATCTTCCGGGTGCCGGTGGAAGCGCTCGGTTCGAGGTCGCCACCACACCGGAATTTTCAGATTCCTTCGAATCCGATTGGATGACGGCGAGACCCGACAGCGACTTTATCGTGAAGACGAAAATCGACGGGTTGAGTCCGGGGACCCGGTACTATTACCGCCTCATCTACGGCCCTGACCAGGACCTCCTCCGAACCGGGCCCACGCGTACCTTCGCGACGCTCGCCGGGGCAGAAGCGGCCACAGAAGTCGACTTCGTGGTCGTCACGGGCATGCGTTATAGCGCGTTTCAAAACAGCTACGAGGGTCCGGACAAGGATCTTGGATACCCCGCGCTAGCGACGATCCTCGACCTGGCGCCGGATTTCTTCGTCGCGACCGGCGACAACGTGTACTACGACGTGCCCTTTCAAGCTGCGGCGAAGACGCCTGCCGAGCTGCGAAAGAAGTGGCATGAACAGTTCGTTCAGCCCCGGTTTGCGGCCCTGTTCGCCGAAGTCCCGACCTACTGGGAGAAAGACGACCACGATTCTCGTTACAACGATTCGGACAACACGGGCGACACCGAGCCCTCCCCGGAGTTGGGCACCGCGATCTTCCTCGAACAGGTGCCCGTGGTCGATCCCGCAACACCGAATCCGGTGACGTATCGGACCCACCGAATCAACAAGGATCTCCAGATCTGGCTGACCGAGGGGCGTGACTACCGGAGCCCCAACATGATGCCCAATGACGCCTTGAAGACGCTCTGGGGCGCCGAGCAGATTTCATGGCTCCGCCGAACCCTGCGCGAGAGCGATGCGACCTTCAAGATCCTGATCTCGCCGACCCCCATGATCGGCCCAGACGATGCCGAGCAGGCGGGCCGCCCGGCGGAAGGGCATGACTCACTGAAGCGGGACAACCACGCCGACCCCGCCGGCTTCAGGCACGAGAGGGATCAATTCTTCGGATGGCTCACCAACAACGGCTTTCTCGTGGACCAGAACTTCTTCATCATCTGCGGCGACAGGCACTGGCAGTACCACTCCATCGACCCGAGCGGTTTCGAAGAATTTTCGACCGGGGCACTGGTCGATGGTAACTCTCGGCTGGGCAGGAGTCCCGGGGACCCGGAGTCGACCGATCCCGAGGGGTTGATTGAGCAGCCGTATACGCAGACCGAGGCCTCGGGCGGATTCCTGCACGTCACGATCACTCCCGGCGAGCGACCGACCGCCACGATGCGCTTTCACGACGAACGCGGCGTGTTGCTGCATACCGTCGTGAAGGTTGCGAGATGAGACCCATGCGAAACATCCGTCGCTCGGCTCCGGCCTTCCTGGCCGCCACCTGGTTATTGGTCTGGGCGCCCCATTCGACAGAGGCCCAAAGGCTGGCGACGGACGACCCCATCCTCCAGAGGATATGGGATGAGGCTATGAATAACTCGGAGCTCGAGAGCCTGGCCCAGGCGCTACTCGACTCGATCGGGCCGCGTCTGACGGCATCACCGGGCATCGAGGCGGCTCAAGACTGGGCGATCGGTAGGCTCCGGAGCTGGGGCGTCGAAGCACGGACCGAGCAGTATGGCACCTGGGAAGGCTGGGATCGAGGCCCGAGTCACGTGGACCTTATGGAGCCGCGGGTCCGTTCGCTCGAGGGCAGGATTCTCGCGTGGAGTCCGGGCACGGGCGGGCGCCCGGTCGAGGGCGGCGTGACCTATCCTCCTGAGATCCGCTCCCCCGCCGACTGGCAGTCGTTCCTCGGCACGGTGGCCGGCAAGTGGGTCATGCTCTCGGTCCCCCAGCCGACGTGTCGTGCCAACGAGCAGTGGGCCGAGTTCGCGACGCGTGGGTCTGCGCAACGGATGGTGGACGCGCGGACGGAGGCGCAGGAGGCGTGGAACGGAAACCTGGAGGCCACGGGCTCCCAAGACCGCAGGCGCCGAGATCTACACGCGCAGCTCGAACAGGCCGGCGCAGCGGGTGTCATCACCTCACAGTGGCCGGGCTCCTTCGGGACGACTCGCGTGTTCGACGCCTACAACCGTGAAACGCCGACATTCGAGCTGTCCTGCGAGGACTACGGACTCGTGTACCGCCTTGCGGCAAACGGTCAGAACCCGGTGTTGCGCCTGACGGCGGAGGCGGAGAACCGTGGGGAGATCCCGGTTTTCAACGTGATCGGCGAGATACCTGGGACCGATCTTCCGAACGAATACGTCATGCTCTCGGCCCACTTCGACTCGTGGGAGGGTGGTTCGGGCGCAACCGACAACGGGAGCGGATCGCTTCTGATGCTCGAAACGATGCGGATTCTCAGGGCCGTCTATCCGAATCCGAGGCGTACGATCTTGATCGGGCTGTGGAGCGGCGAAGAACAGGGCCTCAATGGCTCACGGGCTTTCACCGAGGATCATCCCGAGGTCATCGAGGGACTCCAGGCCCTATTCAACCAGGACAACGGCACGGGCCGGATTGTGAACCTCGGAGCCCAGGGCTTCACTCAGGCTGGGGGGTCGCTCGCCAGGTGGCTGTCTCAGGTACCCGCCGAGGTGGCGGGCCAAGTCAGCCTCAACGTCCCCGGGAACCCGGGCGGCGGGGGCTCCGACTACGCGTCCTTCCTGTGCTACGGGGCGCCCGCATTCAACTTGGGAGCGCTGTCGTGGGACTACAGCTCACACACGTGGCACACGCACCGCGACACCTACGACAAGCTCATTTTCGACGATCTGAAGAACAACGCGGTCCTGACGGCGACGCTCGTCTACATGGCGTCCGAGGACCCGGAGCGAGTCAGCCGAGAGCGCCGGACAGTGTTTACCGGCCGAGGGGGTCGACCCGGAGAGTGGCCCACATGCTCCCCGGCCAACCGAAGCTCTCCCAACAGCGGACGAAGGTGAGTCGAGCTTCCTTCGTGCGCTTCCCGGAGCAAGGATTTGCGACCTGGGTGCTCTGCAACATGGGTGAGATCAGGCCGAGTGGGCTCGGACTCGAGGTGGCGGATCTGTTCCTTGCGGATGACATGAAGCGTTAGGCCCAAATGAACGCTGTCCGGGTCTCCGTCGTCGGTCTAATCCTCTTGTTGGTTCTCGTCGTGTTGATTCGAGCCCCCTCCGATGCGCCTCAACCCACGGACGCTGCCGAAACCGACGACGACGGGCAGCTGACCGTACCGACCGCCGGGTCGGACGGAGACTCCGCACGGCAGGCCCTCGGTGGCGCAGCCGGGGGGACTTCCGCGGAGGCGGAGGAGCCGCCCCCCACTCCCGGCTGCTTTCGGCCGGGGAGTTCCCGCGACGAGGTGCGCGCCGTGATGGGAGCGCCGGACACGGTCGACTTCGGGGCCTGGGTGTACGGCCGGTCCAACGTGACGTTCGGGTATGGCGTGGTCCTGGACTATTCGAACGAGGGGGGCAACCTGAGATTGTGCTGAACCTGAGACTCTGCTGAAGAGGTGGGGGCGATTCATAGGGCTCTCCCCCACTTCTTCAACAGGCTTCTAGGCCTCGTGCATCGTCCTCCCGCCGACAACGGTCTTGGCGATCGGAATGTTTATCAGCTCGCTCGGGTCCACATCGTGCGGATCCTGACCCAGCATCACGAAGTCGGCGAGCTTGCCCTCCGTGATGGATCCTTTGATACCCTCCTCGAACGAAGCGTGCGCCCCGTTCAACGTGCAGATCCGGAGCGCTTCGTCGACCGTGACCCGTTGGTTCGGCCCCCACTCCCTGCCCGCGTAGTCGGTCCGGGTCACCATGCTCTGCAGGGCCATCATCGGCTCGTACGGGCCGGGCATGTAGTCCGACGCGCCGGGGACCGGAATCCCGTAGTCGAGGAAGGATCGATGCGCGAACATCCACCGCAGCTTCTCCGGACCGTACTCGCCCCACTTGCCGCCATGGAAATAGACGTAGGTGTAGAACGGCGTCGGGATGAAGCCGCCATCGGCGATTCTCTGCAGTAGGCTCGGGTTTACGAGCGTACAGTGCTCCAGGCGATGGCGCGGATCGGGCCGCGGTACCAGGCGTTGCATCCGCTCGTATGCGTTCAGGACCATGTCGATGGTCACATCGCCATTGGCGTGGATCCCGATCTGCCAACGGGCCCGGTGGGCCTCTTCGACCGCTTCGTGGATCTCCTCCTGCGTCATCGTGAGGATGCCGAAGTCGTCCGGCCGACCCACGTAGGGTGTGCTCATCCGCATCGTCCGCTCGGAGGCGGAGCCGTCGGCCCCGAACTTCACCCCGCCGATGCGAATCCACTCGTCCCCATCTCCCGTACGGACGCCGCTATCCCGGAGCTCACGATAGAGTCCGCCGCGCGCGAACATGTACATCCGAAAGCGCAATTCGCCCGCCGCGTGAGCCGTCTCCAGGGCGGTGAGCAGGTTCCGGCTTCCTCCGGCCGAATGCACCGAGGTGAGCCCCGCCGCCGACATCTGTTGGGAGATGTAGGCGATGCCTTGTGCCCTCATCTCGGCGGTGACGGGCTCCGTCTGTCCGATCCCGTTGAAGACGTT
>JADFMD010000040.1 GCA_022564055.1 Gemmatimonadota bacterium | reverse complement strand
TAGCACAACCGATACGATTTCGGATACGGTTCCACGCGTTCACGCTTCCTCTGTTGTGCTGCGTCTGCTTCGCCGTGCTGTTTGGCTGCGCGGGAAAGAAGCGGGTCAAACTGCCGCCTCCCACACCGGCGCGCGTGGGCTGGACTCAGCGGGGCATTGCCAGTTGGTACGGCCACCCCTATCACGGCCGCCGCACAAGCAGCGGCGAAGTCTATGACATGGACAAGTTGACGGCCGCCCATTTGAGCTTGCCCTTTGGCACCTGGGTTCGAGTCACTAATCTCGCCAATAACAACAGTGTCGAGGTGAAAATCAACGACCGGGGTCCTTTCATCAAGCGGCGCATCATCGATCTCTCGCGACACGCTTTCGGCCTCCGCACGGTTCTCTCCACCGAGGGCAGTGGCGATTCGGGTGAGGTCACGTGGGCTGCCGGTTTCGATCTCGATTTTCAGCGCGACGACCGCGTGGAAAACGCCAACGTCGCGGGTACGTCCGGTGCGCTGACCAAGGACCAGTTCGAGACCGTCACCGCCGCAGGCTTTTTCCTTCAGGCCAGCGCCCCGCTCGGGGATCGCGCTTCGCTCCTGGGTGGAGTGCGGTACGACCGATTCGACTTCGGGGTCGAGGACCGCTTGGGTGATGGAACCGGGGACCGGGTCATGGACGCAGTCAGCCCCACGGTGGGCCTGGTTGTGCAGGCCAGCCCGACTCTGTCCGTATTCAGCAACTTCGCGAGCTCGCTGGCCACGCCCACGACGACGGAATTGGGCAACACCATAGATGGAACCGGTGGCTTCAACCCCGATCTCGATCCGCAGACCGGGAATACCGGGGAGATCGGAATGCGCGGTCAGGCGAGCAGCCGTTTCGGATATGAAGCCAGTGTGTTCCTCTCCAAGCTCAAAAACGAGCTGGTCGCGTTCCAGGACTCGACGCAGGACGGCCGTGACTTCTTTCGGAATGCCGGGAAATCGACGCACAAGGGGTTCGAGGCTTCGTTCCGCGCGGTTCTTCCGGAGGGGGTCTACGGGCAGATCGCCTACACGTTCGTGGATGCCAAATTCGATGAATTCGTGGTCGACGGTGAAGACCTCGCCGGCAACTTCATCCCCGGTTTGGCCAAACACCGTTTCGAGGGTTTGGTGCGGGTGAGCCGAGGAACGTGGTTCGGGGAAATACGCGGGGACCACGTCGGAAAGATCTACACGAATGACGCCAACAGCCCCAATACGGCAGCGAAGAATTACACACTTTGGGATGTCCGAACCGGTCTTACCGGGCAGCGTGTCGGAAATATCCAGGTTGCGCCCTTCGTCAGCCTGACCAACATCTTCAACGAGGTGTATTCAGCTGCCGTTGCGGTGAACGCCTTTGGAAGCCGTTACTTCGAGCCGGGCCCGAGGCGTGCATTTTCCGCTGGGCTGACCGCCACCTTCTAGGACGAACACCACACCGCCTAGTACGGCCACCTTACCTCGGTGATCGCGGCGTCCGCGAAGCGCGAAGCGGAATCGCCATAGCGGGCGAGAGGCGTCAGGGAGCGGCCCGGCAAAACGCCGGGTCGCTCACCACCGCCAAGGCGTTGCGAACGGGCCGCTCGCCCTCTTCGTCCGACGGGCGGCTCACAGTTCGCCCCTGAACCACCATCACCGAAGAGCCTCCCCCGTCGAGATTGAGCGCTTCGTCAGCATCGGTCGCCACTAGCGCGGCCGTCAGCTCCGCGAGGGTCATTCCCGACGAATAGGACCCCTGGCGCCCATCCACGACCAGCACCCAAAGGCGTCGGGCTTCTGGATCGTAGGCTACGGCCGTGCGAGGGTGGCGTAAGGACGCGAAGGCTTGATCCGAGTCCCAGGTCTCGTTCGTGAGCGTGGCACCGGCATCCAGGAGTTCCGGATATCCTCCGATCATCTGGGTTCGACCCGGCTGGGCCCGCGACACCCAGGCGCCTGCGGACAACCCGTTTCCTTCACGGTGGACCGTCCCGATCCAAGGGGGGCGCCCGGGTGTCCACTCCAACGCAGGCCGCTCCCGAGACCACAACATTCTTCCCCAAGCCACCTCGGGACCCAGAGGACGGCCTTCGGACGTAAAGAAGTCGCCGTTTACCGCGGCCAGCACGCCCCCACCGGCTTCTCGGACGAGGTCTGTCACGGTAGCCAGTCCCGCGCCATACAAACCAACCTCACCCGCAGGCAGTACCCTCAGGCCCAGATCGCATCGCTTCAGGTCCACGCGCAGGACATGCACCGCCCACGGACCCTTTTCCGACCATACGAAGTGGTAGGAGAGCCCGTCATGCAGAGAGCGGGCGCGGACCGAGTCCGCCCCCAGATACGACAGCAGCTCCTCGGGCAGCGGCTCGAGGACACGGGCCGGACGATCGGGGGGCGTGCACGCGAGAGCGAGGATGGCCAACGTACCCAAGGCCGAGGCACTACCCGCCTGCCACCTAGGCGCGAACTCCCTTCCGTACCTTCTTTTCGCATGGTTTTCGAAGGACGTCATTTTCTTGCCTCGGTGTAGGGCCGGGGTCCATGGCCACAACGTCGTACGCCGAAGTCCGAAGGAAAGCCCTGTTCCCCAGGATAGCCCCCATCCCGCGATTCTTCTATACTCGGGCGCCATGATATTCCGACGCGCCGACACCGGTACACTGGGCCCAAGCCATCCTGGACGGCACGCACCGGAACGGAGGCCGACCCGCGTGGGGAGGGTCGCGCCCCTGGTCGTCGCGCTATTCGTTCCCCTGTTCTACTTCCCGGGGTCTCCGCTGCCCGCCCAGACCAACGGCGACGACATGCGAATCCGCATTGGCGTCACGGCTGGGGGAATCGGCTCGATCGGTGCCTCCGTCGAATTCCTTTGGGGGAGTCGGAGCGTCGACGTGAACCTGGGAACTTTCTCCTTCAGAGAGGTGAGCCTGGCCGTAACAGGTAAGCAATATTTCGGTGGCGGCGACCTGCGGCCGTTCGTGGGCGTCGGTCTTTGGGGCATCGTCGGCTCGACCGGGGAGGAGGGTGAGCAGACAGGAAAGGCGCTGATCCTGCGCATTCCGGTGGGAGGTGACTGGGAATTGACCCGGAGACACCACCTGGGCGGGAGCGTCGCCGTGAGTGAAGGACTATGGATCGACCGAGCCGATCCCGAGGATGACACCCCTATCAGCCGGAGGCCGATTCCGCTACCGGGATTCTATTACCGCTTCGAGCCCTAGAGCTCTTCCGCCTCGTCCCAGGTCTCCCTCCAGAATTCGTCCTCTTCCCTCTTGATCTCCTCCAAATCCAGGGGCGCCGGATCGTCTGTGAGAAGCACGCCCTCTTCCTCGATCCGGCGGATGTCGTCCTCGTCGATTTGGGGAGGCGGGACCTCGATCGATCTCTTGAGCTTCCGTCGCATGGAAATAAAAGCGTACCCAACCAAGGCACCGAGGAAGAACCAGAGCACCGGCCAAAAAAAGCGAAGACTGATCATGACGGTGCCAGACTCATGAGACGGGAGACATCCCCACATATTTGAGGCCGCTGCCTGTATTGAAGAGCACGACCTCGTCCTCACGGTCGAGCGCACCCATCGCGAGAAGTGCGGGTACGGCAGCCGCGACGGCACCGCCCTCCGGAGCCGCGAAGATTCCGGTGTCCTCTCCCACGGCCTGTACCCAATCGGCCATATCCTGATCCGGGATCGCCACGGCAGCCCCACCCGACTCGCGGATCGCCTTCAGGATCAGAAAATCGCCGACTGCCCCCGGTACGCGCAGCCCCGAGGCATACGTAGTAGCATTCTCCCACGGTTCCGCCTCCGTGGCCCCGCTCTCCCAGGCCCGCACGATCGGGGCGCAGCCGGCGGCCTGAACTGAGAACATCTTCGGCCGCTCCGGCCCGATCCACCCCATTTGCTCCATCTCGTCGAACGCCTTCCACATCCCGATCAGGCCGGTCCCGCCGCCAGTCGGGTAAACGATGCCGTCGGGGAGCCTTCCGCCGAGCTGCTCGAAAACCTCGTACCCCATCGTCTTCTTACCCTCCACCCGGTACGGCTCCTTGAGTGTCGAGAGATCGAACCAACCGTGTTCCTCCACACCCTCCCTCACCACACGCCCGCAATCCGTGATCAGCCCATCGAGAAGCTGAAGGTCAGCGCCAAGCGCCCGTATCTCGGCCAGGATGGGGGGGGGCGTATCTGTCGGTACGACCACGTGGACCGGCAGGCCCGCTGCGGCGCCGTATGCTGCCGCCGACCCCCCCGCGTTGCCCGCCGACGGGAGCGCGAGGGCGGTGGCACCCAGCTCCTTGGCACGGGAGACGGCCAGGCAAAGCCCGCGATCCTTGAAGCTGCCCGTGGGGTTCTGCCCCTCGTCCTTGATCCAGATCCGGCGGACGCCCATGCGGTGGGCCAAGCGGGGCGCATCGAGAAGGGGCGTCCACCCCTCGCCCAGGCTGATCTGGAAGGCCCGGTCTCGAACGGGGAGCACGTCCTCATAACGCCACAGATCGGCCCTGCGCCCAATGAGGTCGGCGGGTTGGAACACCGGCCGAATCGTCTCGAGGTCGTAGCGCGCGAAGTATGGCCTCCCGGCGGGCGACAAGCCGTGCAGGGCTTCGCTCTCGACGGTTTCGCCGGTGTACGTGCATTCGAGGTGGCTGGCCCCGCGGAGGGGCTCGGACGAAGAGTACAACCCGTGAAAGGTCACAGCAGTAACGCCTCAGTTCGAGTCGGCGGCGTCCCCCATCATTTTCGAATCGTCGGAAGCGCCTCCCAACAATTTGACGCCCATCGCCACGGCCAGCAAAGCCGGAGCCAGAAGCACCCACGGCGGCGCCTCCCCACCATCCTCGAGCCATGCGCGGAGCGCGGGTACGGAGGCCATCAAGACGATGCTACCGTTGTTGAGGAAGTGCATGAGAATCCCGACCCATATCGAGCGCGTGGCCAGGACCGCCCAGGCCAGGAGAAAGCCGAGCCACGCGGTCGGCAGAAAGCGGAAAGCGGATTCGAAGGAGATGTGGAACGCTCCGAACACCAACCCGTTGAATGCGGCCACGCGCACCGCGGACGCGCGACCGCGGATTCCCGCAAGCAGCACGCCCCTGAAGACCACCTCTTCACAGATGGCTGGCGTAAGCGCCAGGAGGGCGAGCAGCCACAACAACCGTGACGCGCTTTCCGCTGTGATGAGCTCCTCGAGACCCTCGAGCATATCCCACGGAATCGGCAGTACGAATCCCTGCGCCCAGGCGAGGAACCAACCCAACGGCATCCCTCCAGCGATCAGAAGCACGGACCCTAGCACCTTCCGACCCTCGGGGCGCCGGAAGGAGAAGGTCTCGCCGAAATCGAAACCGGCCACTCCTACGAATAGGAACGCCGGGAGAAGCAACAGCAGCCACTCGGACAGAAGCAGCCCTCGTTCTCCCCACCCGGCCTGGAGTGGAAAGCCCATATAGAAGAACAGCACCGCCACGGCAGCGACGAATCCGATCGCCTGTGCCGCGCTCGGCGTATCGGAAACAGGACCGAGCAGCCGGCGCAGACGCTCCCGGAAGCCACCCCCGGTTTCCACGTGCGCGTCCCCTACCCCGAACAGCACGTCCTCGCGGCCGAACGAGGCCGAGGCAAAGGCGAGCGCGGCCCACGCCCAGAGCCCGGTCGTGGCGACCGCCACCATGGAGGGAACCAGCGCGGGACTCCCTGCCATGAGCTCACGAAAGAAGATCCCGAGCCCCGCGACCGGTACGGCCGCTAGAGCGACCGTGAATCCGATTCCGGGAAACACCGGCAGCAGAGCCGGAACCATCACCAGGAGATACACGGGAGTCAGCGCGGTCTGGGCCTCCTTGAAGGAACGCGAGCGAAGCGCGATCCCCAGGAAGAGCGACGCGAACAGCACCGCGAGGGGGATGAGCGTACCGAAAATGAGCAGCACCGAACCCCATGGCAGCGCGAATTCGATGTCGAGACTTCCGCCGAGCTGGAAGAGGCCGGTCTGAAAGGTGAGCAACATGCTCGCCAGATTGAGGGCCGCGGCCACCACGCCGATGAGCGCAACGGCCATGAACTTTCCTACGACGATTTGCCGAGGAGGCACCGGGGTCGTAAGCAACGGTTCCAGCGTGCCGCGCTCCTTTTCTCCCGCGGCCAGATCGATGGCCGGGTAGAAGGTACCCAGCAGCGTCATGAGGATCAGCAGCATGGGCAGGAACCGCCCGAGCGTATATCCGCCCAGTTCTTCCGGCCGAGCCACCGACGAATCTGCGACAGCCAACGGGTCGGCAAACCCTGGCGGAAGCCCGCGCTCGGTGATTCTCCGAGCGAGCAACGTATCGTCCCAGCTCCGGAGGGCCCGGGCCAGGACGGTGCGCGCCCGCTGCGAACGCTCATCGGCCGCGTCGTAGAGCACGGTAGCCCTCTGTGTGCCTCCCTCTTCGGCCACCGGTCCGAAAACCGCGACGGCCCCGACGATTTCGGAGCGGATCGCCTCCACGGGGTAGGGCACGTCGAGTAGCTCGAGGTCCTGGTCGGCGGCCAAGAATTCCATCAGGTCGTCCGAAGCGGGACCGGTGACCGCCACCTCGGACGCCTCGGATTCGATGCGGCGTATTCCCATAAGCGCGAACTGCTCGGTCGCGATGAGCAGCACCGGATAGAGCAAGATGGGGATCGCCACCATCACCATCAGGGTGCGGCGGTCCCGCAGCGTTTCGCGCAGCTCCTTACGGAAGACGACCCAGGCTATACTCAAGCCGGCTCCTCAGGGGAGATATCCTCCCCCTCCCCCTCGCTCCCGTCGTCTCCCTGCACGAGCGCGAGGAAGGCGCGCGCCAGGTTGCGCTCGCCGGTCCTTTCGATGAGCGAAGCGGGCGTCCCCTCCGCCACGAGACGGCCGCCACTCAGGACGCCCACACGGTCGGCCAGCAACTCCACCTCCGCCATCTGGTGCGTCGAAAAGAGGATCGCCTTTCCGCGATCCCGCTCCGCCTCGATGAAGCGGTAGATCACCTCGCCGCTGAGCACGTCGAGTCCCATGGTCGGCTCGTCGAGAATCAGAGCGGGCGGATCATGGACGAGCGCACGGGCCACGGAGACGCGTTGGGCCTGCCCGGTGGACAGGGTCCCACAGCGCTGGCTCGCGAAGGGCGTGATGCCGAACATATGCGTGAGTTCGGCGACCCGTCCCTCGAGGGCGGGCCCTTCCATGTGATGGAGCCGTCCGAAATACTCGAGAAGCTCCACCGGAGTCAGGCGCTCGTAGAGTCCCATGGAGGCGGCCAGAAAGCCGATTCGTGCTCGCACCACCAGGGGTTGCTCGCGCACGTCGGCGTCGCCCACCAAAGCGGTGCCCGAGGTCGGCGCCTGAAGCGTGGCCAGGCACCGCAGCGCCGTCGTCTTCCCCGCCCCGTTGGGACCGAGAAGCGCGTATACCTCCCCGCGCTCAACGCGAAGCGAAAGCCCATCCACCGCGCGGAGTGGCCCGTAGGTCTTCGTTAGATTCTGGAACTCGATCATGCGGGCACCGTATGTGGATAGGCGCGCTCCGGGCAACCCTCCGCAGCGCCATCGCGTCCAAGGGTAAGTGAAACCTCGGTCCTCGTGGATATGAACGAAGCTCAGCTTCTACGAAAAGCGTGTCAGGGAGACGGTCCCGCCGTGCGGGCTCTCTACGAAAGGTACTCCCCCCGGGTGTACGCGGTCGTCCGGCGTATAGCGGCGGATGACGACTTGGCACAGGACTACGCGCAGGAGGCATGGATCCGTGCGATCCGTGCGCTCCCGACGTTTCGGGGAGAAGCCCGGTTCTCCACGTGGATTCACCGCATCGCCGTAAATTCAGCCCTTCAGGCGGTCCGGAAGGCAGAGATACGGGCCCAGAAAGAGGCGCCATTGCCTGAGTCGTTGGCCGTGGCTCCTCCACCGGGGGACGCCCTGCTGAGCCAAAGACTCGAATGGGCACTCGACCGCTTGCCCGAACGGATGAGAAAGGTGTTGATCCTCCATGACGTAGAGGGCTACACCCACGACGAGATCGGTGAACTGTTGGGGACCACCGCGGGAACATCGAAGTCCCAACTGTTCAAAGCCCGCGGAAAGATGAGAGTGTTACTTAAGGACTTGGATTCATCGGAGAATCCAGGTTCGGAAGACGACGGAAAGGAAATGGAAGCATGGAGCATCTGACACACGAAACGCTCGCTCGTCTCGTCGACGAGCGGCCGAGCCCCGACGAGCGGGAGCACCTCAAGGCGTGCAACCGCTGCGCCGAGGAGTTCCGGGCGTTGAGGCTTCAGTCCGACGCCCTCGGGGGCCTTGCGGCTCTGAGGCCTCCGTCGGGCGACTGGGAAACGTTGGAGGCCCGGCTGGTGGGCGAAGGGCTCATCCGCACGCCGGAGACCTTCCGGCGCTTCGGCTTCGCGGCGGCCCCCGCTTGGATGCAAGCTGCGGCGGCCATCGTGGTCTTTCTCGGAGGTACGGGATTTGGGCTCGCGCTCACGAAGGGGGCGACGGCGGATGGGCTGTCTCCCGACCGCAGGCTCCTTTCCGGGGAGCAGATCTCCTCGGTCGAAGACGCCGTGCGGGCCGTAGAATACTCGGAGCAAGCCTACATGCAGGCACTCATGCTTTACCGCCAGTTGATGGGAGGCGGTGACGGACCCCGGTTTTCCGACCCCTTGAGCCGCGTGACGGCCTTGGAGGGACTCCTGGCTGCGAGCCAGGAAGCGGTGCGCCTCGCGCCCACGGATCCGGTCTTCAATGGATTTCTGGTAAACGTGCTGGCCGAGCGGCAGGAAGTGCTCCGGCAGATCTCGAGCAACAGAGACGACGACTGGTTCTGATGATGAGCGTGGGACCTCTACGTAGCGCAGCGAACACGGCCGCTCTGGTCATCGCTTCGATCACGTTGTGCGTGTCCGGCAGTTCTGCCCAGACCCCTTCGCCGGGGTGGGACGTGCCCGTCGCGTCGGTGCCGCACCTCGATCAGGCCGAGCGTGGTTGGATCGGCGTCGGGGTGGACATCACCGTTAGCGACGTCACCGCGGGCCCCGCCATCCTCGTAGTCCGTGTGGTTCGCACGGTGGACGGGGCTCCGGCGGCGTTGGTCGGGATCGTGCCCGGCGACGTCATCCGTACCATCGACGGAGACCCGATCACGGTCGAACGCTGGCAGAGATTTACGCAGAACCTCCGCCCCCGAGTCAATCTGCGTCTGGCGCTCGACCGCGCTGGCCGTAGCGTTGAGGTAACGTTGACCACCGCGCCACGCCCGAGCGTTTCGCCGGTGCCCGTGGTGCTGACCGATCACCTGGACTCGGTCCGGACGTCTTTTCGGACCCGGCTCGAATCGGGCAGAGGCGTGTGGGCCAGCCAGGATTATGTGTCGCTCTTGATAGCGAGCGACGCCTTCGAGTCGGCGTCCACCCGATTCCTCCGCCAAGCCGAGCAAAATGCCGCGAGCTACGGTGTCCGCTTGGCTCCGCTACCCGACATCCCCTCTCCACCGGGGCGAGGCGGCAATCGATACTCGGTAGTGTGGGACACCGACGCAGCGCTCCCCTTCGAGTACCTCATGCTCCTATCACCCGAGGCGGACTCGGTGAAGACCGCCATCATCCGCCTGCGGGGGGCGCTGACCGAAGTGACCGAGGCCACCCGCGTCCGAGAGCAAGAGATCAGGGCGATCGTGGATCTGGCGGCTCGACAGTTGGACCTCAACGACGCCCAACTCGTCCGCTTGCGGTTGGATAATGAGCGGGTCCACGAGGATCTCAAGCGGCTCTCCGTCCGGTTGGCCGAGATCGGCTCCACCGAGCGGGAGGCCAGGATACAGAATGCGGGATTAGCTGCTGAGATTACGGCCCACATCCGGCCGGTTACGGCCGGTGTCGTCGGCCAAAATTTCGTTGCGGGCGCCCAATTCACCGACCTGAATCCCCAGCTGGGCGAGTACTTCGGCACCGAACATGGCGTGCTCGTCATTCAGGTGCTGAGTGGGACGCCGAGCGACGAGGCGGGTCTGGTGGCGGGTGATGTGGTCACGCACGTGGGTGACCGCGAGGTCGATAGCGTTGAGGGGTTTCGCGCGGTTCTGAACCGGGTCTTTGCCGGTGGGCGACGTGCCGATCTCACTCTGATGCGTAGGGGAGAGCGGGTCGCGGCTACGCTGTCGCGGTGACATTCCACTCCCGGCGGAGTTCCTGACCTCCCTTCCGATCTCCCTGTTTTCGCCATGCACCTCGTGGGCGCCCGAGGCCCCTACACCCCCAATCCGATAGGAGCGGACCATGAGACGAATCATCTTCCCGTACGGTGCCATCGCGGGGGCGGTGACCATCGGAACCATGATCGCGTTTACCCTACCCAGCGAGGATGGCGTGGGCGGTTCCGTGTGGCTTGGCTTTCTGGTCATGATTCTCGCTCTGAGCCTGATATACCTCGGGATCAGACGGTACCGGGACCATGAGCTGGGCGGCGTGATCCGTTTTCGTACGGGCGTCCTACTCGGGCTAGGAATCACAATCGTCGCAGGCACGGTCTACGTAGCGGCCTGGGAGGTCTACCTATCGGTGACCGACTACGCTTTCATCGACGGCTACACCGAGTCCGTGATCGCGGGAAGGGAAGCCGAAGGCATGGACGGGGCCGCCCTTCAGGCCGAGATCGAGAGCATGGACAGGCTCAAGGAGCAGTACGCCAATCCCGCATTTCGATTGCCGATGACCTTCTTGGAAATCTTTCCAGTCGGTCTATTCATCACGCTGTTGTCGGCTGGGCTGCTGAGGAACAGCCATCGGGTGTCGGCGGATACGGGATGATGTCTTCCGGGTACGCGATGGACCCTCTGAGCGCCTCGAGACCCCTATCCTATACCCTCACTCCACCGACGCTGCGCTCCACAGCTTCGCCGCAGATCGTCTCCGTGAGGGCGTAGCAGCCTTCCGATCGGCTAGGGTGAAACCATGACCGATCGACGACTCGAGGAGGCCCTCCGCCATCTGAATCCTTCCCCAGGTACGAAGCTTTGGCATGGCGGCGCCAGCGTCCTGGGTGCGCTGCGCGGCCTTTCACCCGAGGTGGCAGCCTGGAGACCCTACCCGGACCGCCACAGCATCTGGGCGTTGGCGCTGCACGTCGCCTACTGGAACTACGCGGTCCGACGGCGCATCACCGAAGAGGAGCGCGGAGGATTTCCCCGCGCACCCTCGAACTTTCCGAGCGTGCCGTCAAAAGCGACGAAGGCCGCTTGGAAAGAGGACCGGCGCCTCGTGAAGGAGCAGCATGACCTTCTCGTGGGGGCCCTGACGGGCTTCGATCCGTCCCGGTTGGACGAGTACGCCGGGAGTGATACGAAAACGACCTACGCGGATCTCATCACCGGCGTCGTCCTGCACGACACCTATCACGCCGGCCAGATCGTGATGCTGAAGCGGTTGGTAGCAAGTCACGGCCTTTGACCCACCCGACTCGTTAAGCGATCATCGCGCCCCACCCCAAGCGCACCAAAAGTGCCGCAACCCTCAGCCGATCGACGCGCCCCCACCACAGCGGAAGGGTGATGCCCTACCCAGAGCCGGGAGGGTCTGAGGCCCTATCGGAGCCGGGCCGCCGCGAAGCGGTGGAGCAAAGCGCAGCGAGCGTCGGCGAAGAGAGGGCCTCAGCCCCTCCCGGCCGCCCTCGCAGAGCACCCCGGCTATTCGTACCGCAAAGCGTCGATCGGATCCAACTTAGCGGCACGCTGCGCCGGCCAGATCCCGAAGAAGAGTCCGATCGCCGCCGAGAACAGCACCGCTCCCACCACGACCTCAGGCGACACAACCGTCTCCCACCCCTGCGTGCGGGTGAGCACTTCCGCGCCCCCAAACCCTGCAAGCACACCCAAAAGCCCTCCCATCACGCACAGGACCAAAGCTTCGATCAGGAACTGGAAGAGGATCGCCCTCCGCGTCGCCCCGAGCGCCTTCCGCACGCCGATTTCGCGGGTACGTTCCGTCACGCTCACGAGCATGATGTTCATGATTCCGATTCCGCCCACGATCAGGCTGATACCCGCGATACCCGCGAGCAATAGGGTGAAAGTCTGCGTGGTCGCGTTGAATGTCTCGACCAGGTCGCTGGAGTTGCGGATTCGGAAGTCCACGTTTTCCCCTGGCCGGATGCGATGCTCGCGCCGGAGAATGCGATCGATCTCACCGTACGCGGCGTCCATCGCGTCGGTCGAGGATACCTGAGCGAATATCGACGAAAGTCGGCGGCGGCCACCGAACACTCTGTACTGGGCCGTGCTGGTGGGAATGAACACCTCGTCGTCCGGCCGGTTGAATCCAGCCGCACCCTTCTCTTCGAGGACACCGAGGACCTCGAACGGCTGGCCACGGACCTGGATGGTCTTGCCTACGAGAAGGGCCGCGGGCGTCCCGAGAGCCTCGGGGACGCCAAAGCCGAGCACGACCACACGGCGTCGACCCTGCACGTGACCTTGATCGAAGATCTCACCGTGCTCGATGTTCAGGTTGTACATCCCGAAATACTCGGGCCAGACGCCTCGTACCTGGTTGTTGGAGTTCCAGCGGAGGTACGCGAGCTGAACCCGTGAACTGAGTTCGGGCGAGATCGTCAGTAGGCCGCCGGACTCGCTTCGGAGCGCCTCGGCATCCTCCACCCTCAGATCCTCGGTATCTGCCGTCGAGACACCGCCGAAGCGCCGCTGGTCCGCCCGTATGGTCAGGACGTTCGTGCCCATGCGTGCGATCTGCTCCTCCACGTTGCGCTGCGCACCCTCGCCCAGCGCTACCATGGCGATGACGGCGGAGACGCCGATTATGATCCCCAGAGTCGTCAGGAACGACCGCAAAGCGTTGGCGCGGATGGCCCCCAATGCCACCCAGATAATTTCCCGAATGAGCATGACCGCCTACCGGAATCCGCCCCGGCCCGGAGGACCTCCGCCACCGAACGGGTTCGAGTTCGACCGAATCCGATTGAGGAACTCGTCCTGTTGGGCTCGCAGCTGTGCGGCTCCGACGATCGCGATCTGTTCGCCCTCCTCGAGGCCACTCACGACCTCGGTGAAATCCCAATCGTTGAGCCCGATCATCACCGCGCGGGGTTCGATCACTCCGGCTTCGTTCATGACGAAGACGACAGCGCGACGGGTATCTCTTCGCGAAGCCGCGGCATCCACTCCGCCCTGTACCCCTTGGCCACCCGGCCTACCTCCTCCAGATCCGAAGGAGCCGCCGCCCCCGGGGCCACCGCGTTGAGCTGAGAAGAGCGCCCGGGCGGAGTCCTGTGAGATTTCACCACTCGCAATCAGCGCCCTCAGGGAGTCGAACGCCCCACCTCCAGGTCCGCCTCCCGGACCCCTGCCGGCGCCAAACTCACGACCGCCGGAGTCAGCACCCTCCGGCGCGTCCCTTTGGCCACCAAAGGGGCGGCCACCAGTGGATCCGGGCCCGCCACTACCCTCTCCGGCGCCTTGACCCTGCGCCCGTGCACCACCACCGCGGCGGCCTCCACCGCGCCCTCCCCCAAAGAGACTACGCATGTCGAGCGCTTCGGGGTCGAGCCCGAGCACCATCGCGGCCGGCTGTGCGTCCTGGGGCGTCACCACCGCGTTGTTCGGGATCAGTAGCACCCCAATGGCCTGGGCAAGCTCGATCTCGACCTCGGCGTTCATCCCCGGGCGAAGCAGCCCGGAATCGTTATCGAGCTGCACGATCACCGGGAACATGGTGACGTTCTGCTGCACGATCGCCTGGGGTTCTATTTTTTCCACGAGCCCGACGAAAAGCCGCGTGGGATAGGCCTCCACGGTCACGTTCGCCTGCATTCCGGGGCGAATCTCGCCCATGTCGGTCTCGTCCACGAGCGTTCGTACCTGCATGGACTCGAGGTTTGCCATGACCATCAGCGTGGTTCCGCCCGAGACGTTTTGGGAGGCCGACTGGATGACCTGACCCTCCTCGACATTCTTCTCGAGCACGGTACCCGCCAGGGGCGCCCGTATCGTCACGTCGGTCATGCGGAGCTGGGCCAACTCGTGGTTGGTTTCGGCTCTGACCAAACTCGCTCTGGAGTTGGCGAATTCCAGCCTCCTCGCCTCATGCTCCTGAGCGGAGATCACGCCCGCCTGCAAAAGCTCCTCGGAACGCTCCAGTTGGGCCTGAGAGATCTCGAGTCTGGCTCGCGCAACGTCCAGGTCCGCCACCGCTTGGTCGAGCGCGTTCCGGACATCTCGAGGATCGACCTCCGCCAGGAGAGCCCCCGGCTCTACCTTATCGCCGATGTCCACGTAAAGCCGAAGGACCTCCCCAGATGCCTTGGACTTGACCTCCACCTTGCGGATGGGCTCCACGGTGCCGGTCGCCTCCGCCGTGATCATCAGGTCTCCGCGGAACACCGCCGTGCTCTGAATCGACGGTGCGTCGTCCGCATCACTGTTTCCACAACCCACCATGAGGGGCGCCATCAATACCGCACCCCAAAATCTCACGTGTATCATATCTGCGCCCCAATGTGCTCGGTCAGAAAATCCTTGGCGATCGTGCCATCGTGCAGGTGAACCTGTCGATTGGCGTACGCGGCGATGTGAGGCTCGTGCGTGACGAGCACAACGGTCTGACCCTGACGGTTCAACTCGACGATGATGCTCATGATCTCCTCACCCGTAACCGAGTCGAGGTTTCCCGTGGGCTCGTCTGCCAGGAGCAGCGCCGGGTCGTTGACCAGCGCCCGGGCGACGGCCACCCGCTGTCTCTGCCCTCCCGAAAGCTCCGGCGGGCGGTGGTCCATCCGGTCCGCGAGCCCGACCAGGTCCAGCTTATCCTCGGCCCTCTGCCTCCGCTCCTTCGCGTTGACACCCGCATAGATGAGCGGGAGTTCCACGTTGTGCAGCGCGGTGGCCCGGGGCAGCAGGTTGAATGTCTGAAAGACGAACCCGATCTCGCGGTTTCGAATGCGGGCGAGCTCGTCGTCACTCAGTTCGCTGACCTGCACACCGTTCAGCCAGTATTCTCCAGCCGTAGGTGTATCCAGACACCCGATGAGGTTCATGAAGGTGGACTTGCCACTTCCGGACGGACCCATGATGGCCACGAACTCTCCGGGATGAATTTCCAGGTCCACCCCGCGCAGGGCCCGCACGGTCTCCGCGCCGAGGATATAGTCCTTACGGAGCCCCCGAGTCCGGATGATCAAGTCGCTCACAGATCCCTCCCAAGTATGGCCTCGAGCTCCGCTCTGGCTAGAACGTAGTCGTAGCGTGCGTTCACGAGGTCCACGCGGGCCTGATCGGACGCGATTTGGCTCGTGACGACGTCCAGAATAATCGCCACACTCAGCCGATAGCGCTCCCGAGTGACACGAAGATCCTCATCTGCCACGGCCACGGCCTCTCCTGCGATGTCGATGGCCAATTCCGAGGTTTCCAGCGTCCGAAGTGCAGCGTCCGTCTCCTGGCGGGAAGCGAGTCGCGCGTCGTCTTCCTGGAGCCGCGCCACGCGGGTCGAGTACTCAGCCCGGACGATGCTCGCCTCCCTGGAAAAACCATTGAAGATCGGGTAGCTCAAGTTGAAGTTCAGGTTCCAACTCGTACTCCCGCCGGAAAATGACGCCTCCTGATTCGACCAGTTGTAGCCGCTGCTCAGACTCAAAGAAGGAATGTAGGCGGATTTGGACGAAGAATACGCCTCTCGGGCTGCCGCGAAGGTAGCTACGGCCGCCTGAACGGACGGCGCCAGATTCTCGGCAACCTCGAGGATCTCGCGCTCCGACAGGCGCAGTGGCCGGGGCTCCAGGTCGACGGGAGCCACCGGGATAACCGGCTCGGCGATCCCGACCTGACGACCGAGGGCGAAACGGGCCGCCCGCGTCTGGACCTGTGCATTGAGCACAGCCTGCCGGGAATTGATGAACTCCAGCCTAGCCCGAAGCGTGTCGGAAACGGTCCCGGCTCCCACCTGTTGCTGGGTACGGGTCATCTCCAGACTCTGCGTCGCCTGTTCGATCCTGCGCAGAGCCACGGTGAGTAGCTCCTCCTGCCGAAGCGCTTGAAAGAAGAAATTCTTCGTCTGGAAGTTCACGTTGAACCGCTGGTCCTCGCGACGCGCCCGGGCCGCCGTGAGGTCCGCGGCTGCACGATCGAGCTCCGAGAAACGCTGCCCTCCCCGGAACAGGTCGTACCGGGCGGTGAGGCCAGCGTTGTAGGAGTTGGAGCTTCCCGTTACGAGACGATCCGTGGCTGCGTCGAACCGCTGCGTGCTCCGAACGGACATCCCCGAGTTGGTCGAGATCGTAGGAAGAAAGGCTCCCACGGCCGTGCGCCGGGTTTCGCCGGCGTTGACCAGAGCCTGCTCGGACTGCGCCAACTGCGGGCTCCGGACGACCGCCCTCGCTAGCGCGTCGTCCAGTGTGATGCGAGTGGCCCCTGCATCCAGAATAGACGGCTCCTGGGCAGCCCCGGCCCCGGCCCCCAACAGGAGCGCGCCGAGTGTGAGTATCGTTCTATGAATCATGAGCCTTGCTTTGAGTCAAAAGGCCTATCTTTTCGAGGTCCCGCGACGCCGTTCGGCGCGCGCAGCGTCGTGCTCCACGAGCAATACCTCGTACCTGACACGTTGAGGGACGGTCAGCACCAGCTTGATCTCCTCCCGCAGATCACGAATCACCGCCCGGTACCGAGGCCGGAATTCCGTGTCCAAGTCCGACATGCGCTGCCGGTGAAATCCTACGAGCGAGTCGACCGCCGCCTTCTGGACGGCGTTGAGGTCGACGTTGTCCACAATCAGTCGGCGGCGCCCTTCCCGGTCCCGGGACCCCGCTTCCCTCCGGAGCTCCTCAGGCGGGCCGGCGCTGGCCGTTTGATTCCAGGCGAGCCCGACCACGATACCGCTTCCGAAAAGGAGCACTAAGGCGGTACCGGCAACCATTCTCGTCTTGACGAGGCTAGGGGTTTTCATCAGAACGTCACCTCAACAAACAGGAAAGGATCGGCCCGTGCGGACTGCTCCATAAACTGCGGAAGTGTGCGGTCTTCGAGGTCCACCGTGAGGGCCTCCTCGATTCCCAACTCGGGAGTCGGGCGCCCCCGCAGGAAAAGGATGCCCGCGATCGCTGCCGCGATGGCTGCCGCCCGGAAAACGGTCCCGGACCATGACTGAAGAAGGCCGGCTACTCCCATCTCCGCCGCGAGACGGCGTCTCGAGAGTTCGTCTGCCGCCCGCGTCATCACGAGAGATCGAAACCGAAACCAATAACCAGGATCGTTGAGTCCGGGATCGAGTATGGCCAGGTCGTGGTCCAGTCCCGGAGGGCCATCGGCCCCTTGCGGGCCGAAGCGTCCCTTCCGCGCGTCGCTCGTCATGCTGTTCTCCCTATGCTCGGTGCCCACTTTAGGTTTCACTCTCTTCGCTCTTCATCATCCTGTCAGTCACTCCCGACCGGCACGTTGTCGAGATCCTGCCGTAGCCCAACATGCGGTACCCCCTCGGTCTGAAGATGCCCGTCGGGCGCCTGCTCGGTTCCGACCTGTGCCAGCTCCGCGTCCCGCCGCAAGGATTTTCTGGCGAAGTGGAGATGCGATCGAACGGTCCCCGAAGGGATTCCGAGGTGCTCCGCGATCTCTCGATGGCGCCAGCCCTCGAGATCGTGAAGAAGCACTATTTCTCTTTGGACCTCCGGAAGCCGTCCGAGCGCAGCTCCCAGCCGCTCCTGGAGTTCTGCATGCTCCGTCGCCTGTTCCGGCGTCCGCCCCGAGGACGCGGCCGTCTCCGGTACGGCATCCGTATCCCGAAGGACTTCGCGCCGCACCAGGTTTCGAGCACGGTTCCGTACAATCGTCATAAGCCAACCGGCGAATCGGTCGGGGGCCCTGCAATCATCGAGTCGCTCAAGGGCCACGATGAACCCCTCCTGTGCGGCGTCCTCGGCATCCTCATGGCGACCCGTTACCGAAAGGCCGACCGCATACGACGCGCGCATGTAGCGGGCCACGAGAGACCCGAAGGCCTGGCTATCCCCCGCCTGGGCCCTCCGGACCAGTACCTCGTCCGATGCACGCTCCTGTTCACCCATGAGACACCGCTACCACCGGCCGTGTTGAGCACGTTTGACATTCATGGTACTCCAGAGACACCTCATTCACTCGATTCGTTAGACGAAGGAGCCGATCTCGCCTGGACGAGGAGGTCGGGCAACAGGAGTTGAGGCAGTCCTTCCAAAGATCTTCCGGGCACGAGTGCGTCCGCACACGCCACCGTGGGGTCGGCCGCCGTGTAAAAAACCAGGTGCAGGAGCGGCGCCCCCGAATCCATGGCCGAGCCCGTCGACGACTGGCCGCAAAGACGCACGATCCACTCGCATCCGGCGTGCTCGAAACTCCGAAAGGGAAGCTTCTTGAGGGGGGTGGGCTCCAGTTGAGGGCTTCGAGGCTCGTCATTCCCGGGCGCCGTACGCCTCGGGTCGGGTCGGCGCCCTCCTCCAGCTTCCCGTTTGCGCGGTGATCTCTTCCCACGAGGACCCTCTGGACGCTCGCGCTGACCACGAAGACCCGGGGCCTGGGACGTGGGCACGTTACCCGCCCGATCCGATCTCCGGGCAGGGCGCGGTCGGGGCTCACCTACGGCCTCCCGAATCGGGATCGGCTTGGTCTTGGCCGAAAGATCCTCGTTACGGGCGTCCTGGTCCATCGGCTCGTCCTGGTCCCGATGCTCGTCCTGTTCCCTATGCTCGTCCTGGTCCATGCGTCCGTCCTGGTCGGTGGACGAGGAAAATGGCGATACTACTCCGTCCTCGCTACGGTGGCCCGATCTCTCGCCGGTGAAAATCGGCGATTTTCTTTGTTGGCCGCAGACCGCGCCAGGTTTAGGTTTTTAGAGGGACCTATGGGTATTCTCACCAGCCAACGCCGGCGATAAGACACACGGATGACCGAAGGGACCATAGATACGAGGGGGGCGAAGCGCGAATACGGCCAGCTGCTTCATTTGCACACACGCGTGCTGACCCAGCTCCGCGAAATTCGTGACCATTTGATCGCGCCAGGAACGCTCGAGATCCTTGCGGCCATTCGCCGTCGAACGGGAGCCGATCCCGATTCCGCCTTGTCCGAAATCACCACGGCAGTCGAGCAGGCGATTCGGGCTCTGAAGCTGAGTGAGGGAAAAATCCGTGATGAGGTCCTCGAGGACTTTGAGCATGCGGAGATCGATGGAATCGGTAACCTACCGGCCACGCTCGCCCGCTTCCTCGCCGAGCGCCAGGAGATGCCTGGCTTCAAATACGAGGTGATCCACGACGAGAACCGCGGCTGGATCATCCGATGGAAGGAATACACCCACACGGGATCGGTTCGCGGCTCCGGACAGTTCTACGAGCGGCCCTACGCCTGGATCGACGAGTAAGGCGTTCCCAGTCCCTCCTGCAGTGTCGACAACGCCTCTACTCCATAGAACATCTTGATGTACCGAGCCTGCGTCGGGGTCACCCTGCGCACCGTCCATACCAACCGGACATAGTTCGGCTCTCGCGGCTTGCTCAACAGCCTCATCCCCGCCTCCCCGGGAAGACGATCTCCCTTCCGGTTGTTACAGGGAGAACATGATGCCACCAGATTTTGCCAAGAGTTGTCCCCACCCCGGGAGAGCGGGATGATGTGGTCGCGCGTCAGAAACTGCCGGCCCTTGAGCTGTCCGCGATGACGGCCACAGTACTGGCATTTGTAGTCATCCCTGGCGAACAGAAAAGTGTTCGTCACTTGGCGACGGAACCGATGCGGCACATGGACGAAGCGTACGAGCCGAATCACCGTCGGGAACGGTAGCTGGGTCCGTGGAGAGCGGAAGGCCTGCGCAGCGTCCGCTTCCAGGATCTCGGCCTTTTGGTCGAGAACCAATCGAATGGCGCGGCGAGCCGTAATAATGGTCAGAGGCTCGAAAGACGCGTTTAAAGCCAGGCAGCCCATAACTCGAACACCCCTCCTGAAGTCAGTTGAGCTCTCTAATATCTTGTAAATCTACCTAGGGTGTACGCGCCTCCGCTACAGGAGGGCGTTCGGGTCCCGGTCGATCGCGATGCGGACGTCCGCCCCGCGAACCTTGAACTCGGCATGAAATCGCGTTGTGATGGTACCCAGGGCCCTGACCGACGCGCTCCGAAGGAGAAAGTGCCAACGCCAGCGCCCGTGGAGCCGTTCGATGGGTGAGGGTGAGGGTCCGATCACGTCGACTGGAGCCCCGGAGAGCAGGTGCGAGCGGAGCCACCCCGTTGCGGCTTCGGCGTTGCGGGCGGCGTCTTCGGCGTTGGGGCTGCTCACCACGACGTTGACGAGCCGGACCATGGGGGGATACGCCGGGTGCCTTCGCTCTTTCAACTCGCGAGTGGCGAAAGCCACATAGTCATGGGTGAGTGCGGCCTGGATTGCATAGTGCTCAGGAAGCGCCGTTTGAATCAACACATCGCCCCCGAGCTCACCCCTTCCCGCTCGACCGGCAACCTGGCTCAAGAGCTGAAAGGTCCGCTCGGTGGCGCGAAAATCGGGCAGGTGCATTCCTACATCCGCATTCACCACACCCACCAGCGTCACGTTCGGAAAATCGAGGCCTTTGGCGATCATCTGGGTGCCCAAGAGAATGTCCACTTCGCCGCGCTCGACCCGGCCGAGGATCTCGTGATGGGACCATTTTCCGGAGGTGGTGTCCACATCCATGCGGGCCAAGCGAGCCTCTGGGAAGGTCTCCGCTACCACCCGCTCGACCTGTTCTGTCCCGAGCCCCCGGAACGATAGATCCGTGGAGCCACAACGCGGACAACGCTCCGGGGCCGGCTGCTCGTGGCGACAGTGGTGGCACACGAGGCGACTCTTGCCCCGGTGATAGGTCAACGAGATCGAACAGGCGGGACAGATTTCCACGTCACCGCATTCGCGGCATTGCACGAAGGAGGAGTAGCCCCTTCGGTTCAGCAGCAGGATCGTCTGCTCACCGCGACGGAGCCGGTCACGCATGGCCTCGATGAGTGGAGCCGTGAGGACCAAGCCCGCCTCGCTCCAGGCGCCCTTTTTTTCTTTGCTCTGCTTCCGCTCCTCTCGCAGATCGATCAGACGCACCGGCGGCAACGTCCCCCCTCCGACCCGGTCCGGAAGAGAGAGAAGCCGGAACTTGCCCCGCTCTACATTGTGCCAGCTCTCGAGCGCGGGTGTGGCGCTCCCGAGAACGCACAGGGCACCTTCCTGTGCGCTCCGAATGACCGCCATGTCCCGCGCCTGGTACCGGGGAGCTTCACTCTGCTTGTAGCTCCCATCGTGCTCCTCATCCACCACGATCACACCCAACTCGGCCACCGGAGCGAAGAGCGCGGACCGAGCCCCCACAGCGATCCGGCGCCTGCCGGAACGCAGTTGCCTCCATGCGTCGTAACGCTCCCCCTCCGACAGCGCAGAGTGAAGGACGGCCACCTGATCGCCGAACCGCGCTCGGAAGCGGGCAACCGTCTGAGGGGTCAGGGAAATTTCGGGTACGAGTACGATGGCGCCCCTCCCTTGAGCCAGCACGTGCTCGAGAAGTTCGATGTAGACCAGAGTCTTGCCCGACCCCGTCACACCGTGCAGGAGAAAGGGCTCCTTCGGGCCCGCGTCGAACGCGGAGACCAGCGTCCGGATCACGTCGCTTTGCCCGTCCGTGGGGGTGTGAGCTCGGTCCTCACCCGTGGGAATCGTCGCGAAGGGATCACGCTCCACCTCACGGTCCTCCACCACCGCCAACCCCTTCTCTTCCAATCCGCGAATCACACCCCGGCTGAAACCGGCCTGACCCGTCAGGTGCGCCAACTCCACCGTCCCTCCCGACCGGGCCAGCGCGTGATAGGCATCCGCCTGTCGACGTGCACGGCCCACCAACGCGTTCAAGTCTTCGATGTCGTCGATCCACCGGGCAACGCGCACCACCCGCTCCGTCTTGATGGGCGGCGGACGTGGCGGGAGCGTCTCGACACTCAACACCCCGGCGGCGGCGAGGTTGCGTATTTCCGGCCAAATGGAGCCCATCTTCAGACTCCGTGTTATCCCACGAAGGGACTGCGCCACCCCGGGTGTGAGCGCCTCCACCAGGCGGGTCTCCCTGTTCGAGAGGTTGCTTCGCGGCCCATCGTGGAGGGTGACCACATCACGGGAAGTATCACTGAGCACGGAGGGAAGCATGGTCCTGAGAGCGAGCCCCAACGAGGTCACATAGTAGTCGGCCATCCATCGAGCCAGGCGGAGCTGTGCCTCGCTCACGGAGGGCTCCGTGTCCATTACCGAGAGCACGGTCCGGATGCGCTTGACCCCCTCCTCGCCTCCCTGGCCGACGACGAAGCCAATTCGCTCCTGCCGGTGGAAGGGAACTAGGACCCGGGTCCCCGATCGGAGAGGGCTGCCGTCCACGGCGTAGGTAAAGGTCTGATCGAGTGGAAGCGGAAGCGCGACACGAACGTAGGAGCGAGGTCCGATCACTAGCTACCCAAGAGCACCAGAATCTCATCCTGGCGCTCCCGCGGCGTCACTTCCGGACCCCCTGCCCCCCAATGCACGTTGATTTCGCTCCGAACCCCTACGTCGCCTGGGATGTAGATGCCAGGTTCGATCGAGAAGCCCACTCCCTGAACCAGCCGGCGGTCATCCCGGGTCTCGAGGTTGTCCAGGTTGGGTCCGCTGCCATGCAGCTCGATGTCCATGGAGTGCCCGGTTCGATGCACGAAGAACTCACCGAAGTCCCGGTCCACGATGAAGGCCCGGCACACGTCGTCGACCTCGTAGCCGCATACCTCCCGGCCCTGCTCATGACAGGAGCGCAGAAAATCGATACCGGCCTCACGCGCCCCCCGGACCGCCTCCCAAATCGTCTGAAGCCGGTCCGGAACCGCGTCCATGAGAATTCCCATCCAGGTTTGGTCCGCGAAAACTCCGTCTTCGGTCGGTCTCGCCCAAAGATCGATCATCAGGACCTCCCCCTGAGCGACGCTTGCACCGGCGTCACGGGGATCGTAATGGGGATCCGCGGCATTGGGTCCGATGGCCACATGAGCATCCGCGTCCACGGGCAGTCCACGTGCCGTCAGTTCGTCGCGGATCCATCCGCCCAGCTGGCCCTCGAGAAGCGGTTTGGAACGCCGGGCATGGTCGGCCGCCCGGGTGAACGCGTCCATGGCGACCGCCCGGATGATCTCGGCCGAGACCCGATGAGCCTCCAGCTGCTCCTCCGACCAGGCCGAGTGAAACGTCGAGACCAGGTTCCCCGAGCTCACCGGATCCACCCCTATCTCACGGAGTAGCTCCAGGATACCGGATGGAACGCGGTCCAAGGTGGGAACACTCGAACGGGGAGAAACCTCCATGGCCAACCGCTTCCGGCCACCGAGCAACTCCGAGAGTCGGCCCTCCATCTCGCGCCACCCCGAGTATTCGATGATTTCCCAGGGCCAGTGCCGCCAGGAGGAACGTTCGATGGCGTGGATCAACGCCACCGGATCCCCCTCGGCAGGGATCAGGGTGAACGACCTGCGTGACGTCCAGCCCAGCCCGAGCATAGCGGTCGCGATCGGGTTCTGGCCCCGAAAGTGGAAGAACAACCAACCCTCCAGCTCGGCATCCCGAAGCGCGGCCTGCACCCTGGAGACTTGTTCGGCGCTGCTCATCGGCCCGACGCTCATCGTGGTCCCACGTCTCCGTCCGCATCGCCATCCCCGTTTCCGTCCTGGGCTTTAAAGAGCGGAAGGCCTGTGAGCTGTTCCTCCTCCGCGGTACGGGTCCCCGATGCCTCGACCACCCCCGCCGCCCCGAGCTCCGCAGAGGCCTCGACGGCCACACCCTCTGCGGCAGTCTGGCCAGCCCGCGGCTTCAGGCCCATGACGAGATCGAGTCCGAGGAGTCGCTCGCGATTCAGGAGTTTGTGTACCTCCCGCTGCCGTACCATCGCGGACCAGACGCCGATCCACCCCCAGCGGCGCCTTGCACGGCGGAGGATCCCGATTTTCTGGGGTAGGGTGAACAGCTCCGTGAAGTCGGGGAAGGGTTCCGTAATCTGGGGCCGGAAAGCCGTCTCCTCGTCTGACCAATCCTCCGTGTGCAGTCCGTCGAGGCCCTCGGCTAACAAGAGCCTCTTCCACTCGACCACGGTAATTGGGTGACAGCCGAGGTAATGAG
>JADFMD010000039.1 GCA_022564055.1 Gemmatimonadota bacterium | reverse complement strand
TCCCCCTTTTGTTCATTCGAACAGCCTACCTCAGGGCGTTTCAGCTTCAAGAGGTGAGCGCCAATCTCTTGAAGGCGCTCGTAAAGGCAATCGATGTGCGGGATCCGTACACGTCTGGCCATTCGCAACGTGTGTCAATGTTATCTCGTCGAATTGCGGAGGCCATGGGGCTCTCGAGCACACAGGCCAAATTCGTCGAGACGGCAGCGCTGCTTCATGATATTGGAAAGATCGACGAGATCTATTTGGAGATCCTCCAGAAGGAAGGGCCACTCAACGTGCTCGAGCGGAGGGTCATCCAATCTCACGTGACCACCGGCGTGGAGTTGCTCGAGTCACTTTCCTCCTACCCTGAAGCAGTGCTCGGTGCGGTTCGACATCATCATGAGCGCGTAGATGGTGGCGGATATCCCAACGGACTAGTCGGAAACGAGATCCCTATCGGCGCTCGGATAATCAAGGTGGCGGATGCTGTGGATGCGATGTTATCCGACCGACCCTATCGAAGGGCGCTTCAAGTACCTGTGGTTCGCGAAGAACTACTCGAGTTCTGCGGTACCCAGTTCGATCCCGGCGTGGTGCACGCGATCCTGAAGAGCTCGGTCTTGACTGACCACGCCAACGAGATCGTAGAAGCTGGTTTGAACGTGGCAGAGACGATCCACGGAAGCCCCTCGGCGGGTTCTTACCGAGTGAGGTCTGGGGCGCCTTGGCGGACGTTGAAGCGTTAGGCCGATCCCCTTTTCTGCCCCCGGAGGGCTATCACAACCGTTTGGGACGTGGCCCTCGCCATTCCCCCACTGCGTTAGCAGCTGAAGGCCGTTTCAAACTGACGGATGTGCTTCGGCAGATCCAGCACGGTTCGCATTTCCTTCCTCGGTAGTGTGATCTGAACTCTGACTCCATCGTTGTTAGGGTCCGGCAGAACCACGGCGTAGCGACCTAATGCTACCGTTTGATAATCACACCAGCGGGGGTGCCCGGCGCCGAAATCGATACTATAGGTCGGGAAGCGAGCGAAATTATTTATCAGATAGCCGTTGGCTGTGCCCTGTGCTAGCAGGGAAAGGTTGTAGAGGCTGCGTTTCTCATCGCGGTCATACATGTGATTCATGTACGCCAAGTCTTGTTTAACGTCTTCCTGCCTGATCGAATTTGCTAACTTCCGTAGTTTTCGTGCGCACATAGCCAGGGTAATTGATTCATCTCGGTTTGGGGGAGTGCACGACCGCGTGATATTAGCATTGCCGACATAAGTTTTCTGGAAAATAGCTGTCAGGTAACGACCGTAGGTTGTAGATGGTGTAGGCTGTAAGATCTCTTTCCGTGCAGGAAATGAAAAAAAATTGCAGCAATAAGCCTGCGGGAATATCCAAGCTGGAAATCCACTCGCCGTCCGGTAGTTGGGAAGAGATTTGTTCCTTGAGTTCGATCAGTTGTTGTTGGGGAAAATGAAACTGAATAGTGGTTCGACGAAACCGGGCAAGTATTAATCCGGTAAAAAATTTCGATTTACCCCAGTTTGATAGATGAACTAGGCGGGCAGGACTCGTCGCGGGTTTCGTGAACTCAATAGAGTTGAGGCGCTTTTTAGGATCAACCGAGCAGTGTTGATGTTTTCGAGTTTGCGCAACGAGATTCTACATGAGGGCTTGAATCCTTTTGTCCTGATGAGTTAACCCCAACCGGCTTGCCCTTCTTGAGACCTCCTGGGCCAACTGTGTCGCTGAGGCTTCGTCGGTGGTTTGTAGGAGTCGAATTTCCTCCATTCGAAGTTTGATCCAACTCAAGGGAAACCTTGTTTCAACCTGTTCAGCGGCCCCGCGTAGGACCCTTGTCGCCTCCGGTAAATTGCCGTGGCACCGATGAACGCGAGCTCGGAAGGTTACCGGCAATGTTGGGTCGAAAGACCAAAAGGTTGGGATTTGCATAAGGTCATTCCTTGTGGAAGCCAGCCGTAAATCCCCCCTGTGAAGTTCGCATATCCCCAACCCAGCTTCAGCTGCGAGGGAGATATTAGTGGGCAGGGACGCCGGATCCCGATTTATTACGCGCTGAAAACACGCCTGAGCGTCAGAGATCTCTCCCAGTCGCAAATTGAGTTCCCCACAATTGACGTCGAGAAGGACGCTCTCAGCGTCGGAGTCCCCGCTCTCGACTATGTCTCTCGCTTCACTGAAGGAGACCTCGGCGGCATCATAATTTCCGGCGTCCAGGTGCCATACGCCCCGATTCTGCCGAAGTAGGAATCGAAGCAAGAGATCGCCGGCCAGCGCCGCGGCTGCCTCTGCGTCGGCCATTAGGTCCAGGCCACCCGTGGAGGCCATCAGGCCCTGATAGCTAAGGACCATAGATAGCCGATTGATGGCGATGGGTTTCTCGGCGGCGAAGTCGTAGGCCTCAGCTAGCTCAACCGCTTTTCGAGCACTCGCAAGGGCCAACTTGGGTGCGCCGAAAAGTTGGTGATACGCCAACGTGCAATGCGCCCTGCATTGTGCCCGGGGCGTGCCGATTTTGCTTAAGGCCTCCGCTTCGTCGAGCTTTGCTCGAATCGCTAGCACGTCACCCTTCCGTTCCAATGCATGAACTTCAATATCCAACGCCTTGGCATAGGCTTCCGATTCCCCTTCGGCGCTAAGCGTCGCTTCCATCTCGTGGAGCCGGGCCAGGAGGTCTACCGTCAAGCCAGGGTTGAGGCGCAGAAGGCAATCCATTTGCTCGAGCTCGGCTTCCCATGCCTTTGCCCGCTGACCCGCCGATCTCAAGCCTTCACACGAGAGGCCAAGTATCGGAGCCGCTTTAGCCAAGTCTTGGCGGAGGTAATGGAGGTGCCCCAACCTCCAGAGGATCTCGCTTGCCAACTCCCGGTCCGTTTCGTTCCGCCGGGCGATGGACAAGTGAATAATGGCCTCCGGAATCGCACCCGACTGCTCGGCGAACTTTGCGGCAAGCAGTGAATATCTAACGGCCTCCGCAGCCTTTCCGGCTCTGTCGAAATGCATCGCCAGGGCTCCCCAATTGGCTTCGTCGTCGGCTCCAAGAAAATGGGCTACCTGTTCGTGTAACATTTGCCGCCGCGCCGTGCTGAGAGAGTCATACACGGCTCTTCGAACGAGCGGGTGCCCGATGCGATACCCGACCTCGTCCTCGACCACTAGCCGGGACCGCAACAGCTCCTCGTTGGCCTCAACGAGGGTATTCGGAGCCCTGTTTAGCATTTGAGCGGCGTCTGCGAGAGGTTGCGTCTGCCCCGAGATCGCAAGAATTGCAAGCAGATTTTGAGCCTCCGTGGAAAGCTCCGACAGTCTGGGCTGGAGGAGGTTTTGCACCGAAGGAGGAATCGCTGGTTCGTTGGGCTCAGCAGTGAACTCAATCCGTCCCGCGTTGGCTTCCGCAGCCAGTTCGGTGAGATAGAAGGCATTTCCTGCGCCCAAAGCGCAGATCGACTCCAGTGTCCGGGATGGCAAGGCCCCTTGCGTGAGGTGGTCTACGATTGCGACCGCGGCGGCTGGATCGAGTTCCTCCACGGCCAGGTGCTGGTATTGCCCATTGATGGAGGCCAAGAATTCCTTTACGCAAGCGCGTTTCTGGATCAATTCGGTGGTCAACACCAGGACTATCGTTAGGTTGCCCTTGGCCCGCCGTCTCACGAACTGAATGACCGCCAGTGAAGTCTCGTCCATCCAGTGTACATCGTCGAGAAATAGTGCGAGTGGCTGACTTACCGAGAGATGTTCGAAGAGAAGAAGAAAGGCCTCCATCAAGCGACGCGAAACACTCAACGGCCGGAGCGGAGGCGGCAGCGTTTTCTCCGGTGCGCCGTGCACCCTCGGCAGGAGTCCTTTCAACACCGTTACCCACGGCTCACCCAGCACGGAAAGTTCTTCATCCGACAGTTGCTGTAGTAGATCGATGATTGGGTTCAGCGGAATGCAGTCCTCAAACTCGGCTCCCCGGGCTGTGAGGGTCCGCATGCCATCCAAACGTATCCGCCTCATTGTCTCATGGATGATCCTGGTTTTGCCAATTCCAGCTTCGCCCATCACCACGATGAGTTGCGGATGTGTTTTCGGCGTGGTCAGGTGCGTGTGAAGGAACTTCAACTCGGCTCGTCGACCCACCAGGGGCGTACTGCCAACCGCCATATCAGTGGCTCGTCTCGGAGGGCCGCTTTCCTTGGCTTTTTGGCACAAGTCGGAGGTGGCTGGCTCTGGGCACCATGATTCCCCGTAGGCTCTTTCCCAACGGACCGCGAAATCTGCAACCGCTTCGGGCACTTGGTCAGCATTCTCGATCATGACGAGTTGGCGGATTGAACGCTGCAGAAAATCCTCGATTGGAGGACAGGCCTCGACCGCCACGGAGAGGAGGTTGCCCAAGTCCTCCCACCTCGCCTCCGACTCAGCCTTTGCACACGTCCGTGATAGGGCTTCCGTGAAGAGTTTCTCGCTCCGTCGGGCCAGTGATTCACGCCAGCTCTCGAATGCCACTGTCGGTGAGTTCTCGATGCGGGCGAGAAAGTCGCTCACACGGAGCCCGTCAAATTCATGAAAATCCGGGTGCCTGACCGTTTGCAGGACTCTCCCCAGGTCGCAAGACCGGATCGGGAGGTCGTGTACCAACAAAGTTCCGTCGTCTCGTATGATCGCCTGGCCGCATTTTTTCTTGATTTCATACAACAACTGGCTCAAGCGATGACGTTGTTGAGCCCCCTCGGGCTCATCCCACAAGAACTCGATCAACCGCGAACGAGAGATTCCCTCCTCTCCGTGCCCGAACACGAGAGCCACGAGGTAGGATTGATACTTTGATAGCCTGATGGCCTTGCCCTCGACGAAAACAATGGGGCCACCGAAGAGACGCACCTCGATGGGTGGGGGATCGTCAGTGTTCTTATGGACGCTCACCTGGATCGACTCTTTCGCGAGGTATCGAGTTTTTCCTAACCCTGGTCTCTTACAACCGGGGCCCGCTCTTGTTTGTGGGGCCGGGGGGGAGGGCCACTCGAAACTTCAGCCTTTTGCTCTTTCTTGGAACTAGCCGAGGCTCTCCGAAGCGGGGCTAGGCTGAAATCCTTCGTCAATCTACCCCACAAGTGGCTTGAAAAGCCACCGCTGGCCGCCTCCGTGTGGATCCACGCCTCGACGAGCCAATCCCATCCGAGGTAGCGCCGGGCGTCGGAGGGGCGCACCCCTAGGAGGCGGTGCATTTGGTTTGACAACGCGAACCCGTCGGGATATCCGAATTTGCTGGCGGCCTCCGCCAAAGTCACGCCCGAACCTTGAAGGAGCAGAGAGGCTCTTAGGACTCGACCGAAATGGAGCCAATGTGAGGGTACCGGCAGGCCGTTCATCAGGAATCGCCGCCCAAGAGCTCGCCGCGAGAGGTAAAGAGATCGCGCGAGCGCGGTGACACTGCGTAACTCTGAGGAAAGATCAATGGTTTTTCGGATTAGGCGCCGGACCTCGATGTCCACACTGATGCCGCGCCATTGCAGGTAATCCATTATTTCTACCGAGAGGTCCTCCGGCTGCCGCCTGAGAAGCGCGGTGAGATCCTCGACGTTGGGCTCACGGTGAAAGGGCAAGATGCTGTGGGGGCGACACGCTTCGACTACACGCAACAGCTGCGGTTGCGAGTCGAGATCGACCGTCGCCGGTAGGATGACGATGAGGGCCATCCCGGGTGGACGACGGCGGACGACCTTGAATACACCGCTCCAGCTTCCAAACCCGAGTTGCCACAGCAGTCCGGTGCCCGGCGGGCTGGGTTGCGCGAGCCGGCGGTCATCCCAGCGCAGCGGAACAAGGCGGTGGTAGGGTGGGATGAAGAGGGAAAGTGGAAGGGGTTTAGGTGGCTTGGCTCTCATGAACCGTCCTCCGGTTGGCGTGATATCAGGACCTAGAGGCGACCACCATAGCCGGCCGCTATCATCGCCCTATCATCGCCCGAGGACCTATCTATGGAGGGTCCCAGGGTCGGTGAGCGTTGGGGAGCCCCCCCCTACCACCCCTCCCTTTCCCTGAGCGCCGTGATATGCGCCACATGGTGCTTCCCGTGCCACCCATAGAGTTGAAGCATCACATCCACGCTCAATTCCCCGAGGTCGGGACTGGTCCATCGGCGCTCGAAGTCCTCGGGGGTCATCGCCCGGAGTAGGATGAGCCAGCGGGTGTGGAGCGAATCCAGCAGATCGAGCGACACGGCCACCGGCGAGCTCATGGCGTCCGGAAGGCGCGCCCACTCCTTTTCCTCGTACGGCTTGATCAGCGGTGCGTCCTCGGTGAGCGCCCAGCGGAATCGCACGTAGGCGTTCACGTGGCTGTCTACCACATGGTGAACCACCTGCCGCACCGTCCAGCCATCCTTGCGGTATGGGGTGTCTAGCTGGGTATCGTCGAGCCCGGCCACAGCCGCGCGTAGCCGGGCTGGAGCGGCTTCGATCTCGTCCATCAGAGCCGCCTTCTCCTCGGCCGTGGTATGGTCCTTCGCGTGGGCTTTGAACGGGCCGATGGGGTACCTGAGATCCGTCATGTAGCGTCCGGTGTGAAGGGGGGGGGATGGTCCCGGCTATCTGTAAACGTCGCGCCGGTGACCAATCTTCACCACAGTGACCACTCGTTCGTCGTCGTCCAAGGTGAGTCTGTGACGTCACAGACTCAAGATGTGACCGAGCCATCCAACGGGATTCCCAAATCCCACTTGCCGATCAGCCCAGCATGACATTATTTAGAACCTACATTCTAATTTTACGATCCTAGGTACCGCGCGTTCATACTTGCGCCGCCCCTCAGCAGGTTTTCATGGAAGATGTCGCGGCTCGACCGCCGAAGCAGCATCGGAGTCGCCAAACCCTACAGCGCATCGTGCGCGCGGCTTTGGAGCTGATTGGGCAAGACGGGGTGGAAGGAACCACGGTGGGGGCGATCGCTAGAAGGGCTGGATCGTCGGTGGGCTCCTTCTATGCCCGCTTCGAGGGAAAGACGGACCTCCTTCTCTACCTGGATGAGCGCATCTGGGAGACGGTGGACCAGCGCTGGTCCGACGCCCTGGCTGAGGGTTTGGCCGACCGACCCATCGATCAGTTGGTCAGGGGTTTGGCGAGGCTTTATGCCGATATGGACCTCGTGCACCGGGGTGCCAGGGATGCGATCGGGCGAGCATTGAGGGGGCCGGGGGCCGGCCCCTCGGACGCTGCGGTACGAATTCGGGCCCGCGTTCGTGAAGACTCCACGCGTCTTCTCCTGGAAAAGAGGGACGCGATCGTTCACTCCGACCCCGAATTGGCTGTAGAGACGGTGTGCCGAACGTTGGAGACCGCGTCCGGTGATTTCGATCCGTTGTTTCTCGAGGATCTGTGTTCCGCCCTGGTCACACACCTGGTCGGAGATCGACCGTCGTCTCCCTCAGCGGGAGCGAGCGTGGAGTTCTTCGATATCTGGAGTTGAGGTCCAGACCCCTTGCGGGACCGGGGGTTTCTCTCTTTATTGGAATTTGCATTCAAGTTCAAATTCAGTGACCTGAAGAGGAACCTCCCAGCTGGCGCTCCTCTTCGAATCCCAATCGGGGTGGAGGGGCCGTGGAAGGAGCCGCTAAGATGGAGCGGGCCACCCTTCAGGAAACCCCTCCCCGGCCAGACGAGACGGCTCCGCCCGCCGGCGTTCGACTTCCCCGACAACGCCGAAGCCGCGCCTCGTTCGAGCGCATTATCGCGGCGGCCCACGACCTCATCGCCGAGTCGGGCCTGGACGGCGCGACGGTACAAGCGATTCTGCTACGCTCGGGCGTCGGTTCGGGGACGTTCTACGCACGTTTCGACAGCCGGGACGCCCTACTCGCCTACCTGGCCATCCGATTTCGGGCTGATGCGGCAGAGGGCTGGGCCGCCGTGCTCTCGCCGCCGCGCTGGAAAGCGGCCGGCCCGGTTGAGATCGTGACACAGTTCACGCGGATGGCGGTCGTGTGGATGCGTGCCCACGGAGCGCTACGCCGTGCCTTCCTGATCCACGCGATGACCTACGAGGGGCAGGATCTCCTGGATCAGACGGCGGAGTTGGACAACACGATTGCGGATCACCTCGCTCGGCTGCTGCTGCCGCGGGCGGCGCATTTCACTCACACCGAACCGGAGCGGGCCATCCGACTGGCCACCCTTCAGGTGTTCGCCACGCTCCGGAGCCGATTCATCTTCGCCTGGGGAGACCGCCCCGACGGAATCGAGGACCAACAACTGGCGAGCGAGCTCGCCTTGATGTTCCTCCGCTATCTGGGCTGCTAAGTCTAGTGGCCGCCCCCCTGGCCGTGATGAGGCATGCCGTGCTCACCATGGCCCGGCATCAGAACTCCCATCAGGATTTCGTCCCAGACGTCATATCCGGCGGAAGTCATATGCAGGCCGTCGCTGACGAAGAACTCGGGAATCGGTAGACCATCCGCGCCGAGCATGGCCGTGCCTATGTCGACGAAGTCGACCCGGGGGTCCGTCTTGGCGTACGCCTCGATGGCGGCATTCGACTCCTGCATGGCCGGCCACACGTCCCAACGTTCCAGACTGGGCTTGATCGACAGTATGACGATGCGTGTGGAGGGTTGGGCCGTAAGAACCGCCTCGACGAACTCTCTGTAGTCCTCCACGAGCTGCTGGCTCCGCTTTCCGTCGCTCGTGTCGTTGTCGCCCTCGTAGACGACGACGGTCCTCGGCGAGTACTTGAGGACGGTCTCCTGGACGTAGTGAACCGCGTCCGACATCTGAGAGCCGCCGAAGCCGCGGTTGATCAGTGGCATTCCGCGAAAGCGGTCTCCCGTGTCCCAAAGCACGATGCTCGAGCTGCCGACGAACACCGTGGCGTCGGCGGGAAAGCTGTTCTTGGCGTCATATGCCGCGAAGGTTTCCATCTCGTCGGCAAAACGAGTGGCGTCGGGGTCGGCGACCTGCCCGGAGAGCAAGGCGGGCGCCGAGGCGAGTAGGAGCGCTGCGAGGACACCAAAACGTGACGTGACGGAAGGCTTCATTCGACTCTCCAATCTTCTGCGGAGTCCATTGTTGGAAACGGGGCATCGCCCCGGCCAGCTCGCGAACCGTCGCGAGCCGACATTGACTGACAGTGAAGATTGGTCCCGGAGGGTCGCTCGTCCAGTCGCTGAAATCCGCGCGGAACCAAAAGGACCCCAGGCCCGCCGGGGCCTTTTCCTCAACCCGCCCGCCGCCCCTCGATGATCACTCCGCTCACCGAGGTGGCGAAGGCCTCCAGGGAGGGGGCCAGCCCCGGGTCCTCGGCGGCGAGCTCCTTTGCGATCGGGGTCGAGGACGACGCCTCGCGAGGATAGGGCTGACCGGTCGTAATCGTGACATCGACGAAACCTGCTGACCTTAGCTGACTCGCGTAGTGTTCGCGTTCCACCGGGAGGCAGGCGGTGACCGCCTCGGCTTTCTCGCGAAGCTGTGCCGGGACCGCCACGTCGCACACCAGGTCGGAGATCACCAACCGGCCGCCAGGCTTCAGCACCCGCAACGCCTCGGCCAGGACTCGATCCCGCTCGGGAGAGAGGTTGAGGACGCAGTTCGAGATGATCACGTCGACCGTGGCGTCGGCCACGGGCAGCGACTCGATCTCGCCGAGACGGAAATCCACGTTCGTGTACCCACCCCTGCGGGCGTTTGCGCGGGCCCGCGTGACCATCTCCGGGGTCATGTCCACGCCGATCACCTTGCCCGAGGGTCCGACTCGCTCGGAGGCCAGAAAGGCGTCGATCCCTGCGCCCGAGCCCAGGTCCAGAACCGTCTCCCCCGCCTGGATCTCGGCGTAAGCGACCGGGGTGCCCGATCCCAGCCCGAGGTCGGCTCCCTTGGGAATCCGGCCCAGTTGCTCCTCGTCGTATCCGAGGGCCGTCGAGGGTAGCGTCTCCAGGGATGTAGCTGGGGACGTAACTGGAGATGTCTCTGCGGATGTAACTGGGGATGTCTCTGGAGATTCATCTGCGGACGTATCGGGGGACGTTGCGGAAGAGCTCTTCTCAGTATCCCCGCAGCAAGTTGGGCCGCAGCAGCCCTCCTCCGCGCCCTCGGCGATACGGCCGTATCGGTCCCGCACGGCCGCGCGAATCGCATCTTGATCCATGGGTCATCGCTCCTTAGTTGTATTATACAACTATAATAGATGAGCGATCTTTCCGGGTCAAGCGGGAATGGCCTTTCACTCTGGTGATGAAGTCCGGTTCAGCTCAGGTCGGTGGACCTCTTAAGCCGCTGGACCTGGTGTCGGCTCAGGCTGTTCGAACACCGCGGGGTTCAGATCGCAACTCAGGAACGTGAGCGAGGGGGCGACTCCACCCGCGGATTCCGAGGTCAGGACAATCGTTCCATTGGCACCGAACCCGATGCCCTCCCCCTGGGCCTCTCGGAGCGGCCGAAGGTCGACGCGCCCAAAATCGCTCTCGAGGAGTCGCTCTCCTCCGGTGACGGAGAAAAACTCGAGGCTCTGATAGGTGCGGATGGCCACGATGTTTCCATCGAGTGTTGCCGACGCACCGGTAACCATCCGTGGAGGGGCCACGGGCCCGGACGTGAGGCGCTGCACTTCCACCAGCGTGACGATAGCCTCCGAGCGGAGCGGGGACGGATAGCGATACACGGTGACCGGATGATTCCTCCCCTTTGTGACGAAGAAGATCTGATCGGTGGGCAGGACGTACATCGCCTCGATGTCACGAGGTCCGTCGGGCAACACCATCCGGTACCGCTCCGCCTCCACGCTCCCCTCACCCTCACCCTCCGGCTCGGCTAGCCGGTAGAAGGAGATGAGGTCCCTGCGTTCTTCGTTGTCTCCTGTGGCCGCGATATAAAGGCAGGCGCCGAGGTCACACCGTCCACGGGCGACATCCTCCCAATCACCGTTGGACGGACTCACCTCGATGCGGGCCCGGACCCGGCCGTCCCGGTCGAGGGCGTAAAGCAATGGCGCGTGGCCCTGGTCGTTGTGTGTCCAGACCAGGCTTGGGTCGCGCATGCTCACGGTGACGCCGCTCGTCTCGCGAAGTTCGCCTGGGAGGGCAACGGAGGGTGTGTCCAAACTGCACTCCGATCCGTCCGGCGAGGGCGACGCGCAAGCTGTGACCATGGGTAGCGTCACACAAGCCGTCCGCCTTAGGACGTGGGCCAGACCTCCCAAACACCGCTTCACGGTCAGAGCTGCCCGGCCAATGCCTCGACGAGCACGGTATCGATGACCTGCTGGAACGTCTCCAGGGGAAGCGCACCCGTGATCGGCCCCCAGCCGACGAGGAAGAACGTCGGCGTGCCCCGGACTCCGAGTTCTTCGGCGAAGGCGGTCTGTGCCTGGACCCTCCAAAGAAGCTCGTCGTTCTCGAAACAGCTCCGGTACCTGCCCATATCGAGCCCGGCCTCCTCGGCGAATCCCTCCGCTAGTTCCTCGGGAGCAGAAGCGGATTTCCAGTCGCTCTGGTGCTCGAAGATGAGCGTGGAGATCGCCTCGAAGTAATCCCGTCCCTGGTCTCTCGCACACTCAGCGGCGAGCGATATGGGCACCGAGGCCGGCCACCTTCCGATGACGAACGGGATCGATTTCCAAAGAATCTGTCCTGAATCCACATACTGTTCGTGGAGCGGCCCGCGCGTTTCTTGGTGGAATCTTCGGCAGTACCCGCAACCGTAGTCGAAGAACTCGATCATCCGAAGGGGCGCCTCTTCGGCTCCAAAATCGACACCTAGGGAGTCGATCGTGACCTCCCCGGGGGGTGGGCCCATCGGCGCTGGCCGCGAGAGCATCTCCAGGCCGCGACTCCCCGGCTGTGAGCGGCTGAAGCTGCTGGAAAGGAGTTGGTCGGCGTCAAACGTAGTGAGGCGCGTGCCGACCCCTTCGTCCCCACCCGAGTCGCCTGGGCCGCAAGCCGAGCCGACTCCGAACATTACCAGCATGACGAACAGAAGCCGCCAGACCCCTCGCCCGCCCGATGGGCCGTGGGACGGTAGCGTGTCGTGCGCAGCATAATTTCGGTTCATCAAAGCTCCAGATCGATCCATTGCCCGAGGTCCGCAAGCGAAGCTGAGACGGTCGCGAACCTCCCGGTAACGAGAAGAACGCCGATCACCACCAAAAGGATCCCTGCGACCCTCTGAATGGGCCGGGCCCACCGGCGAAACACTTCAAGACTGGTAAGAAACCCATTGAACCCGATGGCGGCAACCAGAAAGGGAACGCCGAGCCCGAGACCATACACGGCCAGAAGAACCGTTCCTCGCATGACCGTAGCCTCCATCGAGGCGTAGAGCAGGATCGTCGCCAGGATCGGTCCGATGCACGGCGTCCATCCGGCGCCGAACACCACGCCCACGACCACCGACCCGACGGCGCCGGTGGGTTTGGTCTGAAGATGGATGCGCAGGTCCCGTGCGAGTGGCGGCATTCGGACCCAGTCGAGCAGCAGGATTCCGAAGACAATGACGATCACGCCGCCGACCCGCGTGATGGTCGGGAGCATTCGATTGAACGCCTGGCCGGCGGCAGTGGCGGACGCCCCCAGCGTCATGAAGACCAGAAGAAAGCCGAGGATGAACAGTGCCGCGTGGAGCGCCGCAGTCCGTCTCGCGGTGGCTGCGGAACCCTTCGACAGCTCCTCCATCGAGAGCCCTGAGACGAAGCTCAAGTAGGCCGGCACGACCGGGAGCACACACGGTGAAAGGAACGAGACCAATCCTGCCAGAAATGCGAAGGGCAGAGAGATATTGGTGGCGTCCATGCGTCGGTCGGCGAAGCGCAGGCCCGACTAGGCCGGTCCCGCCTCGCCGGGCTGCGTCGTGCTACCTGTGACCTGCCGATCCCAACTTCCCGGCACCTTGGGGACGCCTTCGCGAATGACGACGGTTCCGGCGACTTTGTCGTGGATCGCCTGCCGGTTCGCGTCCCAGTAGATCTGAAGGAAGCCCAGCGTGCCGGTCGCCACGCCGGCCGCGTATCCACCGGCGCGCTCGAAGGCGTGCCACGCCGTGACCGGGTTGCCGTCGAGGCGCACGACGCGGACGCCCATGATGCGTTTGCCCGGGGTCTGGCCCTTCATCCAGGGCATGAGGATGGCGAAGTAGAGTGTCCACCAGCCAAAGCCGAAGCCCAACGAGTCGATTCGGCTGGTGAGCCATCCGATGAGGCCGCGTCGCTCAACGGCCTCGTCGAGGTCGGCGCGGGTGTCCTCGAGGTCGGCGCGAGTGTCGAGGAGATCGCGCTGGGCACGCACGAGACCCAGTTCGAGCTCGCCGATCGTGTCCCCGGCCAATTCGATGGCATCCGCCAGCCTCCGTGCGGCAGCGGCCTCCTCCGCCGCGTCCGCCGAGTCGCCTGGGAGGTCCTCCGTCCGGACCACACTGACGGCATCATCTGGCGGGGGCGAGCTCAGCTGGACCAACGCACGGTCCAGAATCTCACGGCCATCGACGCCACCCACCCGGTCAGGAATGAGGTCCTCGAGCAGATCCGCGACATCCTCGTCGGGTTCGAGCGCCTGCACCCGGCGTCCAAGGCTGACCGCGAGCGCCACCGCCTCGTCGGGATCGTCCGTGGACGCGAGTTGGGCACCCTCCTGGAGACCCCCGAAAACGGTGCCTAGGCGCTCGAACGCCGACTCAGGAGGAGCTCCTACCACGAATGCGCCCGGGGTCTCCCCCTCTATGGAGAAAAAGGAGCCGAAATCGTCGGGGCGCTGGTTCACGTAACGTATTCCGAAAAACACCACGGCGGTTACGGAAAGGGCCATGACCCCCATACACCCGAGGGAGTACCGAAGCAGGTTGGACCTACGGTCGTTCTTTCCCTCCTTCTTGGCGCGAGTGAAGAAAAAGGCGGCGGCCACCACGCCGAGGATGAACCAAAATCCGCTCGTGAGTGCGGTGATCAAAATGACCAGAGAGACGTCGATGAGGAGAGCGACGCCACGGCGCGACGGTGAAGCGAGTGGGGTTCCCAGAAGGGAGTGATGCACGGAAAACGCGTCCGGCGTGACGATCGTTTTCGGGTCCCTGGGCGTGGTCGCCATGCCGGTCGGGGGCCCGCGTGATCAGCGAGAGCGGCGGGTCAGGTACAGCCCGGCGGCCACACCCAGAAGCACCGACGCCCATAGGATACGACTCGATCTCAGGCGGCGGCCGCCGTTTTTCTTGCTCAATGCAGTCGGGCCCTGTTGCGGTTCGAGGTCGGTTCCGGGCTCGCCGTTGGGCCGGGCGGAGTGTTTCGTTTTGCGCTTGGCTCGGCGCCTTGCAGGTCGCAGCTCGGAGCCCGGTGTGGTCGCTTCTTCTACGTATTCACACTCAGGACAAGACGCGACCGCCTTGTGCTCGGCGGTTCGGTTGGGAAAAACCAGCCCCTCCCCACATTCGGGACAGGCACGCTCGGCCGGTAGTGGGCTGATGAGTGCGTACAGACCACTCTTGGAGAGGTCCATCGCATCTGCGATTTGGTTCACGCTCCGCTCGGACCGCCAGTACAATTCGTTGGCTTGATCCGCGAGCTTCTGATCGTCGCTTTTCTTGGATGGCATCGGACCTTGGATGGCATCGGACGAGGGGGGTGTCCTCGAAATCCCATTGGGGATTCGGGCCCAAGATAGCCGGAGGAGACACACTTGAACATTCCCGCGCCCCATGGGCATTTGGAGGCGGCTCACCGGGAGCCCCCCGGCACGCTGAGGGCCGCCGGAGTCATTTGTCATCCCCACCCCCTTCAGGGTGGGACCATGAATACCAAGGCCGTGTTTCGGGCCGCGCAGGCTCTCTCGGACGTGAAGGTCGCGGCCCTGCGTTTCAACTTCCGCGGCGTGGGCACCAGCACGGGCAGCTTCGACCTGGGAGTCGGCGAGAAGGAGGACGTGCTGGCCTCCCTGGATTGGCTCGAAGAGAAGCACCCCGGTATGCCGCTCGTGGTGGGGGGTTTTTCCTTCGGTTCGATGGTCGCGCTCTCGGCGGCGGCGGAGGATTCCCGAGTCGTGGCGCTGTTCGGTCTGGGGCTTCCCATACGGATGTACGACTACGGATTTCTTGCGGATGTACGGAAACCCGTCCTCGTGGTTCAGGGTGAGGAGGACGAGTTCGGCTCGGGTGCCGAGGTGGAGTCGGTCGTGGCCGCTTTGGGCTCCCACGTGACACTGGCCAGAATCGCGGGCGGGGACCATTACTTCGACGGACACATCGACGAGATGAAGGCCGTGCTGAGCGAATTTTTTCGAAGCGGTCCGGGAGGCGATGTGGTGGGAGGAAGCATCGAATGAGAGATCGGCAGCGGATTCTCGACAACCTGGAGAAGCTCTATCGCGAGGAGTTGAACCGGGGTGCCGGGAGCGAGAGCACCGAGGGGGAGCGCCTGGATTTCGAATTCCAGCGCGACCAGCTCTACCTGGAGTTGATGCTCGACCTGCGGGATCTGATGGGCGACTCACCCGAGGAGGAGAAATCCACGTCGTCTCTCCTGGAAAAAGCCCAGCAACTTCGGAACTTGACTCGGCTGCGGTAAGCCCATGGCCATCTACACCAAGACTGGGGATGACGGCGACACCGCGCTCTTCGGCGGTGGACGCGTGCCGAAGAACGACCGCCGGGTCGAAGCGTACGGTGCCGTGGACGAACTGAATTCGTTTGTCGGCCTCGCTCTCACATCGCTAACGGACGTCGATGCCGATCCCGACGCCGATGGCGGCCCCGACGCTGACGCCGATCCTGGGATCCGGCGCGGACTCCTCCTCATTCAGAACGATCTCTTCGCCCTCGGCGCCAACCTCGCGACTCCGGAGCGCGATGATTCGCGACCACGACCCCGGACGCCCGACGTTCCCGTAGCCAGGGTCGAGGCGATGGAGGGGTGGATCGACCGGGCCACCGAGGAGCTCCCTGAGTTGCGTGAGTTCATACTTCCCGGGGGTACCGGGGCAGCGGCCATGCTCCACGTATGCCGGTCCGTGTGCCGGCGGGCCGAACGCGAGGTGGTCGCCCTGGGCCGAGAGGAGACCCTCGACCCAGGGATCGTCCGCTATCTCAACCGACTCTCCGATCTATTCTTTGTGTGGGCTCGTCTCGAAAATCTCAGGGCCGGGCAAGCCGACGTGCCCTGGAGTCAGGAGTGAAGTGAGCCGGGCGGATCAGATGGCGGTGCGCGTCGACCGGACCTTGGCGGCGGCCGGGGTGGACCAGCCGGGAAGGAATCTCATCGGCAAGGCGATCGAGGCGGCGATGGCTCCGCGCCTGGCCGCCATCGAGGACGACCACGATCCCGACTACCTTCACCCCGCACGTACAGTCCTGGTCCTTCTCGATGACGTGGGGCTCGCCGATCCCGTCGCGCTCGCAGCCGCCAGTCTCCTGGATACGCGCCGGGACGATTTGGAGGTGCCCGATCGCGTCGTGACCGAGCGGGTGAGCTCGGCGGTGACGGCCTTCAGGAATTCGGTGCCTCGCTCAGGCTCCGGAGCGCTGCTGGAGGATCTGCTTGCCAGCGAGCCCGACGTGGCCCTGGTGGCCCTGGCGGAGCGGCTCGACCACATTCGGCATGCGCATCTTTGGGGAGATCTGTCCGAGGCCCGAGCGGCACATCAGGAGGCCGCCGAGGTGTACCTGAAGATGGCCGAGCGTACGCATGCTCTACTGGCCGCGCGTTATGCCAGCTGGTGCCGCTCTTTCCGGGAGCGGTACCTCAAGAATGCGCCGAATTGACGCTGCGGATACTTGACTGCCCCCCTTTTTCCTGCATTAATGAAGGTCTGTCCGTGGATTTTGGGATGGAATACGCCATGACCCATATTGGCCCATGACCTACATCATTGCCGAGCCCTGCATCGATACCAAAGACGCGAGCTGCGTTGAGGTATGCCCGGTCGACTGCATCTACGAAGGGAATGACATGTTCTACATCCATCCGATTGAGTGCATCGATTGCGGCGCGTGTGAGCCGGAGTGTCCCGTCACGGCGATTTTCCCGGACACGGAAGTTCCCCCCGAGTGGACCAGCTTCATCGCGAAGAACGCCGACCACTTCGACGACGTTTGAGGCCGCACGGATCCCCTGGATGGGTGTGCCCGAGTTGCCCGTAGGAGACCAGCGTGGGACGCTGGTACTAGAGCCCTAGCTCCCTCATCCGGTCCAGCGTGATCGATCCCGTAGTGCTTTCCACTTCGGCTACGGCTTCCTTCGGCTGAACCTGTTTCTGCTGCCGCATCAAGAGTAGGCTCGCTGCCACAGCCGCGGCGCCCACCAATCCTAACGTAAATTTGCGAATCGTCTCCTCCGTGGTCCGGTTCTGCGTTACCGCTTCATACCGGCTACCATGCGCAGAAGGTCCGGCACCGGATGTTTACGCCTACGGGAAGTGGCGGCAATGGCTTCAATCGCGCAAGGGGCGCGGCATTATGGGTCCCCCCCCCTTCTTTTCGCTCGGGGTCGCCTCGCCGCCATCCGTTTGGGGTTGTCTCGGGGGGCTTGGACCTTCACCATGACTCTCAGTGGTGCGTTGGGCATCAGCGGCGCACCAGGCATCGGGGGTGAACATGGAACAGAAAAACGGCCGGGTTCTGGAGGATGCCCAAGCGGGTGATCCGGTGGCTCTGGCCCGTGTCCTGGTCGCCACTCCCTCTGTAAACCCGGAGTTTGAAGAGGCCGGTGCGGGAAAGAGGGCCGGCGCCGGAGAAGCCGCCGTTGTGGGAGAGGCGGCCGTCGCGGAGTTGACGGCCGGGTGGCTGCGCGCCTGGGGCCTCTCCGTGGATGTGTCCGAGGTGGCGCCGGGCCGCTGGAACGTCGTGGGTCGCCTGGCGGGAAAGGGCACCGGTCCGACCCTTCTCCTGAACGGCCACCTCGACACCGTAGGAGTGGCCGGAATGAGCGTCGATCCCTTTGGGGCCGAACTGAGGGAGGGTCGGCTTTTAGGTAGGGGATCGTGCGACATGAAGGGAGGCGTGGCGGCCTTGCTCGCCGCCACCGCCAGGGTAGCATTGGGTGCACCTTCGGGGACCTTGATCGTGGCACTCACGGCGGATGAAGAACACGCCAGTTTGGGAATGGAGGCCCTGGTCCACGCTGGGATTAGGGCCGACGCGGCCGTCGTGTGCGAGCCCACGGGCTTGGCCGTGATGCCCGCCCACAAGGGTTTCGTATGGGTCGAGGCGGATTTCCGCGGCCGCGCCGCGCACGGTTCGCGGCCCGAAGCCGGCATAGACGCCATCGAACACGCCGGCCTCTACCTCACGGCCCTGGGGGCGTTGCGAAACAGGCTGGGGTCCGGGGAGCCTCATCCGCTTCTGGGTCTGCCATCGTTTCACGCGGGTACGATCGACGGCGGCTCGGCGCCGTCCGTGTACCCGCACGCTTGCCGGCTCGTGCTGGAGCGCCGCACGTTGCCCGGAGAAAATCCGGCCGACATTATCGAGGAGTTTCAATCCGTGCTGGACGGTCTTGGGACCTACGTGCCGGAGCTCGACGCGACACTAACCCAGGGGCTGGCACGTCCGGGCACGGAGGTACCGAAGGATTCCCCGCTGGTGGAGGGGCTGCTCGCTGCGTGCGCCGGGGAGGGGGTCGATTCGAGCGTGACGGGCATGACCGCCTGGGTGGATGCGGCTTTCTTGAACGAGGCGGGTACGCCGGCCGTGTGCTTCGGTCCGGGCTCGATCGCTCAGGCCCATTCCGCCGACGAATGGATCGATACTTCTGAGATCGTGACGTGCGCCGCGGTTCTGGAACGTTTTTCGAGCGCTTTCCTCGAGGGAGATCAGGGCGAGATGGTGACCGACGTGTTTGCGGAGGCGGGATGAGCAAAGACTATCCCGTTCAGTCGTCCAATATCGAGGCGATGCGAGAGCAGGCCGTGGAAGTGCTCATGGAGCACTTCTCCAACGACGTCATGGGTATGGAGGAGTTCGAGGGGCTGTTGGATGTGGTAAATGGGTGCTCGACGGCCGGCGAACTTCGCGAGCTTCTCTCGAAGCTGCCGCCGGTGGAGTCTTCCAAGCCCGCCACCGACATGATCCCCGCCTCGGGTGGAATGCCGGTGGTCGTAGACGCCGATCGTGTGAGGGATCAGGGGTTCATGTGCAGCGTCCTCGGCAGTACCAACCGGGCCGGCCGTTGGATCCCGGCCCGAAAGACCTTCGCACTCGGTGTCCTGGGCGGTATCGCGCTCGACTTTCGGGAAGCGTTGCTCGGACCGGGCGTGACGGACTTGAACGTGCTGGTGGTTCTGGGCGGCGTCGAGATCATCGTCCCGCCCGAGATGACGGTGGACGTAGACGGAATGGCGCTGCTCGGCGGCTTCGAAAATCAGAGCGATGCGCCGCTCCGCAGTGATCCGGATGCTCCGATCCTACGGGTCCGGGGACTTGCCGTCCTCGGTGGCGTGAACATCGAAGTTCGGCTTCCAGGGGAGACCCCGAGGCAGGCCAAGAAACGTCGCCGCTTAGAGCGAAAGGGCCTTCAGCCCAGACTCATGTCCGGGGGGACGGAGGGCTGACCCCACCGGCTGGGCTGGTCCCGCCTAGCTCGCGGAGCAGTGCTCCTCGTATGCCGCCTTCAGGCTGTCGGCGATCTCGAGCGGGTGGCGCCCTTCAATCTCGTGGCGCTCCAACATGAAGACGAGCTCGCCGTCCTTCATCAACGCCACGGCAGGAGACGACGGGGGATAACCCGTGAAATACTCCCGAGCCCGTTCCGTCGCCTCGAGATCCTGTCCGGCGAAGACGGTCACAAGCACGTCGGGCTTGATTTCGTTGGCCAACGACGCTGCAACCGCAGGGCGCATCGCTCCTGCCGAGCAACCGCAAACCGAGTTGATGGCCACGACCGTTGTACGGCGCTCCGTCCCCAAGACCTCGTCTACTTCTTCGGGGGTTTTGAGCTCCTTGAAACCCAGTTCCACTAGGTCATTTCTCATCGGGGCGATCAGCGCCTCTGGATATGGCATCATGTACTCCTGTGGTGGCCGAATTCTCGGTGCGTTCTCGGAACTGTCGATCTCCCCGACCCTAGAGCACGACCGTCGGGATCGCAGGTCCTAAGTTACCATGGTCCTAAGCTACCATGGTCCTAGAATATATGGGTCCTTGGAACCGCTATGACTACCCCGGGAGATTTAAAAGGTGCGGCAGGCGTGCAATCCGTATGGCGCTCGGGTTCGCGAGTATCCGTGGTGTCGAGCGTACGGCATCTGTAAGTTGTAGTCCGACGCCAAGTTACACGATTTTATACCGAAATTCCGGAAGTGATTTTCCAACGGAGCCTCCTCATTCAGAGCACACACCGATTTGAGCAAAAAAGGAGATCGAGCCGCCGAAAGAGACCGGCTGTCCATTCCCGCGGCAAACGATTCAATTTATGATGCGAGAGGAAGGGAACGGGGCCCGGTTGAAGAAGGTCGGGATGTCTAAGGAGTTTGCTACCTGTTGATGAGAGCCAAAACAGTCGCGGTTTTGCTCACGGGTCTGAGCATGTGGGTTCTCGGTGCGTGCGGAGGAGACTCAGGCGGTTCCTCGGACCGCGGAGCGTCGATCGGGCCTGCTTCCTCCGGCGCGGCTGATACCTCCAGCGGGACCGCCCCATCCAGCCAGACCACCGAGGCTCCTACGGGGCCCACCACGCTTCCGGGGACGGACGCCGACTGGGCGATCGTTCAGGAGAAGGTCCGTTGGGCGGTCGACGAGGGATATGCCGGGCTGAGCATCGGCGATCTTATCCTCCGGATCGGGGAGAGCTTCCTCGGAACACCCTATGCTCCTCATACCCTCGAGGCGCCCGGCGACGAGGGGCTCGTGATCGAGCTGGAGGAGTTGGACTGCGTGACCTTCGTGGAGAATGTCCTGGCGCTCGCCCGCTTCGTTCAGACAGCGCCCGACGAGTTGCTGGTCGGTGGCGTCGGGAATCGCCAACGGCCGTTCTTTTCCCGGATTTTGGAAGACATCCGGTACAGGGGCGGAGCGCTCGAGAAATACCCGAGCCGGCTACACTACTTCAGCGAGTGGATCAGCGACAATCATGCAAAGGGTATCGTGCGTGATGTTTCTCGAGAGTTGGGTGGTGTCGCGGACGGGGAGCCGATCGACTTCATGACCACCCATTCGGACGCCTACCGCCAGTTGGGCGAAGACCCGGCTTTCCTCTCGGAACTGAGCGAGGTCGAAGCCCGTCTCAGCGCGGAACCGCGCTATTACATCCCCGAGGATCGCATCGCCGAGGTCGAGGACGGAATTCAGAATGGCGATATCATCGCTGCCACCAGCACGGTTACGGGGTTGGACATCGCCCATACGGGGATCGCTCTGTGGAGGGATGGACGGCTGCACCTGCTCCACGCTCCGCTAGCAGGCGGCGTCGTACAGATCAGCGAAGCTCCCCTGGCCGAGAGAATTCAACGGATCGCTGGTCAGGACGGCGTGATGGTGGCGCGGCCCTTGGAGGCTAGGTAGAGTGTAACTGTCAGTCCGACTTCAACTTATGACTATATACCATCCGCTGCGACCCTCCACCACTCACCCGACAATCGACGTGGTCCATCCATCAAATTTGGGCGTTTGTCGAGGGTCCGCTTGCGCCTACCGGCCCGTTTTTGGATGTTGGAAGTGGTTTGCTTCCCAAGACAAATTTGAAATATGGCGAACATACTGATAGTCGATGACACGGAAACGGATCGGCTTTTCGAGGCTGGGGTTATCGAGGATGCCGGGCACACGCCCTTCTTCGCGGGCGATGGCGAAGTCGCGTTGACGATGTACAAAGAGCACGACATCGCCTTGGTAATCACGGACCTTCGGATGCCCAAAGTGGACGGGCTGAGCCTGATCCAAGACCTGGTTGCGTACGATCCCGAGGTGGTCATAATCGCGGTTTCCAGCCTTGCCCAGCACCTCGACGCAGCCGAGGAGGTCGGAGCGATTACGGGGCTCGTCAAGCCGGTCGACCCGGAGGAACTCATCGAGAAGATCCAAGAGGTTCTGGAAAAAACTTCAACACCGGAGGCCGGGCCCGCAACCGCGACTGACGACTCGTGGGGAAGCGGAATCTAGCGGGAGCGCTCGACATCTGCGCTTCTCCAACCTGATTCTGGGCTTGAGACAGGCCTCTGCTTGCGCCTACCGGCCCGCTCTCGGATGTTGAGCGCAGTGTGATCTTGGAGTGTGCCCATGACCGATCCATTTGCGCCGACCGGTTAGGGAGCCGACTCATCTGAGAAAAAGAGGGATGAAATGAGCGTTACTGATGAGCTGTTGAGGAACAACGAGACCTACGCCGAAGCGTTTGACGAGGGCGAGCTGCCTATGCCGCCGTCCCGTCAGGTTGCGGTGGTGGCCTGCATGGACGCCCGGCTGGATGTCTACCGGATCCTTGGACTCGAGCTCGGGGAGGCCCATGTGATTCGGAACGCTGGCGGCGTGATCACCGATGACGCGATCCGGTCGCTCGTCATCTCTCAACGCCTGCTCGGGACCCGGGAGATCATCCTGATCCATCACACGGACTGCGGCATGCTCACCTTCCGGGATGACGAAGTCAAAGCCGCGATCACTGAGGATGTGGGCGTGAGACCTCCGTTCGCTTTAGAGGCATTCCCCGACGCGCAGGACGACGTGCGGCAGTCGCTCAGACGCGTGAGATCGAACCCCTTTCTCCCCCACAGCGAGGGAGTACGCGGCTTCGTCTTCGACGTGAAGACCGGTAAGCTGCGCGAGGTCACTGACTGAAGGAGCGCATGGGTAATTGAACGGTCCGCTCCCCTGGCTTCGCGTCTTCGTGGAAGGCGTGGTGATCGTCGGCTCGATCCTGCCTGCCGTTTGGGACCGAAGCGTGGTGCGATCGGGTGCAGGAGCGGGCAAGGAGTCATGCGACCAACGCTTGCGCCTACCGGCCCGCTCTGGGAGGTTGAACACAGTCTGATCCCGGAGTGCGCCCATGTCCGATCCGGTCACCCGCCTGAACGCAGCACTCAAGGGCCGCTATACGATTCGAGCCTGAACTCAGCGAGTGGAGCCATGAGCAACGAGACCGCCCTTCGCGATCACCTGGTGAAGCTCCTCACGAGCGGCTGGGCGCACGTCACGCCGGAAGACGGCATCGCCGGTGTGCCCCCCGACAAGCGCGGTGCTCGCCCACCCGGCCACCCGCACACGATCTGGCAGCTGCTTGAGCACCTCCGAATCTGCCAGGACGACTTGGTGGAGTACAGCCGAGATTCGACGCACACCTCTCTCGACTTTCCGAATGGATATTGGCCCGAGTCGGACGCCCCCGAGGATGAGGAAGCATGGGAGGCGAGCGTGGCTGCCTTCAAGAATGGGCTCCAAGAGATGATCGCCCTCGTGTCCGATCCCATGAGGGACCTCTTCGAGACGCTTCCGTGGAGCGAAGAGGGCCACACGCTGCTCCGGGAGGCGTTGATTCTGGCGGACCACAACGCCTACCACCTCGGACAGATCGTGCAGTTGAAGAAGGCGCTGGGGGTCGGACAGAACAATACGGGGGAGATGCCGGAGGCTCCTCCTACCTAATTGCGTAGGAAATGAGTAAATCCACTCCGCGTCCGTTCGAGCGAGTCCAGGTCGGTGTGGAAAGCGAGAGTGACGGTGCCCCGGTGCCTGCGGTCATCTGGTCTCCCACGTACGAAGTCGACCTTGGGCCCCACGTCTTCGTGACCGCCAAGTACCGGCTGGCACGAGAGCGGCTACTCGCGGATCGCACGCTCACTGAAGGCGACTTCGTCTCCCCGATTGCGGCGACGCACGACGAGCTGGCTCGCGCGCACACGGAGCAGTTCCTGACCAGGGTCGAGACCGACTCATTATCGGCCGGCGAGAGGATGCAGTTAGAGGTGCCGCTCACGGAGGAGCTGCGGGAGGCGATGGCCGTGTCGTGTGGGGGCACGCTCCTCACCGCGCGGAGGGCACTCGAAGACGGCGTGGCTGTGCACCTGGGCGGTGGGTTTCACCACGCACATGCGGGCCACGGCGAGGGATTCTGCCTGTACAATGACATCGCCGTCGCGGTGCGGGTCCTGCAGGCGGAGGGCGCGCTCGAACGCTCCGCCGTGATCGACCTCGACGTACATCAAGGCAACGGGACCACTGCGATCTTCGCCGACGACGAGGATGTCTTCACCTTCTCGATGCATCAGCAGAACAACTATCCGGAGATCAAGCCGCCGTCGGATCTCGATATCGCGCTGGAGGACGGAACGGAAGACGACCATTACCTCGATCTGCTCGACGGTGCACTCCTGGACGTGCTCAGCGAGCCGACGCCAGAGCTGATCGTCTATCTCGCGGGGGCGGATCCGTACGAGAAAGACCAGCTCGGAGGACTTTCCTTGACCCTGGAGGGCTTGAGGCGGCGCGATCGGATGGTGCTCGAGCGGGCCGTGGAGCAGTCGATCCCGGTCGCGGTGCTCATGGCAGGCGGGTACGCGCACCAGCTAGCCGATACGGTCTCCATCCATGTCGCCACGGTAGAGGAAGCGGTTCGAGTCGGCTGAAACTTAG
>JADFMD010000136.1 GCA_022564055.1 Gemmatimonadota bacterium | reverse complement strand
ACTTCTGCAGCGGTCGCCTCTGTGGCATGAACAAGATCGACGCCGCCGTCGCGCTCACGACCGTGGACAATCTGCAGAACGAGACACCCGAAGGTGGCTACGGCGCTCCCCGGAGTTGGACGATCGAAGCCAAGATCGGCATGGAGGTGCAGAAGTACGGCCGCACAACTGGGTTTACAAAGGGCCGCATCACGGGTCTAAACGCGACCATCGATGTCGGCTACGCCGCTGGGACCGCTCGCTTCGAGGACCAGATCGTCATCTCGGGCAACGGCTTCAGCGCGGGTGGAGACTCAGGGTCGCTCATCGTGACCGACGGGTTCCTGCTCGCGGACAGGCGTCCGGTCGGCCTGCTCTTCGCGGGCACGGGCGTCTCGACGCTCGCCAACCCGATCGACTTCGTGCTGGATCGTTTTGGCGTAAAGATCGACGGTAATTGATCACGATTCGTCGTAGCCTCTGATGGCCGGCGACATCAAGACCGCCCAGCGCGAGCTCAACGGCAAAGTCATGGGCCGCCCCGGAATCTCGGGCACGTCGATCGGCGAGCGCGGCGGGAAGCCTTGCCTCACCGTATACGTATCCGACTCCAAGGCTGGGGGCCGGGTGCCCAAGCGGATTGGTGGATTTCCGGTCGTGGTGGAGAAGTCAGGCGGGTTTCAGAGGCTCTGAGCTGGATGGCTCTTCGTCAGAGCGCTTTCCCGGAGGTGATGGCGGCATACCAATCGGGCGAACGGACCGCGAGCAGATCGAGCTGAACTCCCCCGGACGAGCAAGGGGCAGGAGCCGAAAGCCCCCGCCCCGAGATCGTTGACCGGCTAACCCGCGACTAGCGGCACGCAGGTCCTTCTCGACCCATGAAGGGACACCGTAGCCCATGGGATCGGTCTCGGTGGCCTGGGCGAGGAAGGTCTCCAGATGGTGCTGCACCACCGGATAGAGTGGCGTGGTCGTGGGCCGGCGCGGTCGGTAGACGTGTTGGGCGCGGGCCCAGCCAGGTGTATGGGTTGCAGGGGGCCCATCGCACCACCTACCATCGCCCGGTGCATGTCGCGAAACCTGGTGGCGGCTGTCTAGTCCTCTACCATCAGACTGTGATCAGGAGGTTGCATGGATCTGCGTGCTGTTCCGGTCTCAGCGCTCTCGTTGTCGATCCTCCTCGCAGGCTGCGGCGACAGGACCCCTCCGGTTTTGCAGGAACTAGACATCACCGCGAACGCAAACCCCTCCACACCTCTGGCGGCATCGGTCCTCATACGGACCGACGAACCGTCAACTGTGACGTTTCGTATTGAGGGCGACGGCGCTGAATGGAACGTCGATCCTGGGGTCGACTTGGCCTCCGAGCACCGAATCCCGCTGCTTGGACTCCGGGCAGACACTGATCATCGGATCGTAGTCGTCGCAACGGATGCCGCGGGCAACGAAACCGCATCCGAACCGGTCGAGCTTCGAACCGATCCTCTGCCCGAGAGCTTCCCGAACTTCGTGCTGGAGCGGTCCGACCCCGAACGTATGGAACCCGGCGCGACGCTCTTCAATCTGATGAGGTGGCCCGAGGGCGGATTAGACGACGAGTTCGGCGCGGTGGTCATCGTCGACGCGCAGGGCGAGGTCATCTGGTACCACCTGACGGACTCCAACGTGGGCGACGCCAGCCTATTACCCAGCGGCCACCTCCTCTACGCCTTGGGCCGACTAGGACGGGCGGTCGAAGTCGACATGCTCGGAAACGTCGTCGCGCAGTGGCACCCCTCGAGCGCTCCGAAGGAGGAGATGCCGCAGGGGAGTATCGAGGTCGATGCGGAGGCATTCCACCACGAGCTCCTGGAGATGCCTTCCGGAAATCTGCTCACGTTGGGCACAGAGTTGCGCCACTATGACGAGTATCCATCGAGCACCTTCGATCCGAAGGCTGCAAAGCAACTCTCGAGCGTAGTCGGGGATGTCATCATCGAATTCTCACGTGATGGTCGAGTGCGGCGAGAACTGAAGCTGCTCGATATCCTCGACCCCTTCCGGACGGGCAGTGGATCCGGCCTGGGAGGCGGTTCTTGGTTGCAGGTCATGTACGGGGACCAGGCGAGGGGGCCCCTGGTCGATTGGGCCCATACCAACGCCGTCTTCTTCGACGCGGAGAGCAACGCTTTCATTGTATCCGTCCGCAGGCAAGACGCCGTAGTGAAGCTGGACGCCGACTCGGGAGAGATCGTCTGGATCCTCGGGGCGCACGATCGCTGGTCGAGTCCATGGAGCGACTACCTGCTGTCGCCGCACGGGGAGCTCGAGTGGCCGAACCATCAACACGCGTCCATGGTCACGCCGCGAGGGACCGTGCTCATGTTCGACAACGGCACGAACCGAGACGGGCCGCTCGAGGAGAGAGCTCCAGCGTCCGACAACTACAGCCGCGCGGTGGAATACGAGATCGACGAAGAAGCCATGGAGGTGCGCCAGGTCTGGGAGTATCGCGGCGGCGCTGGCGCGCCGTTCTATTCTTCCTTCATCAGCGATGCGGATTGGTTGCCCGTAACGGGGAACGTGTTGATCACCGCGGGAGGGCTGATCGCTGATGCCTCCGGCATGGCGACTGAGGGATCGAGAGGACTCAGGTCGGCTCGGATCATGGAAGTCACTCATGAGCCACGCGCGGAGATAGTCTTTGAGCTACTCGTAGAAGCAGAGTGGCCAGCCGGTGGTTGGCATGTGTACCGGGCGCAAAGAATACCGAGCCTATACGGAGCCCCGATCAGCAGCGGCGATCGACCACTGGATCGTCCAGACCATGGCTCGAACTAGACTTCGGCGGTATATCCGCAGTCCAGGCAATCTCCACCGAATGGTGAGCTGGATGGCTCTTCGTCAGAGCTCTTTCCCGGAGGTAATGGCGGCATACCAATCGGGCGAACGGACCGCGAGAGAGTCGATCTCCGCCTCGGTGAGCACCAAGAGATCGATGCCTGTGAGGAAGCGGTCTGGCAGATAGGTGGGGATGTGGTCCCGCGGCCTGCGGTCGTCGGCGTGGACCACGACGCATAGGCGTGGCGGTGCCGGACACCCAAGATCCGTACCAGAGGATACGGGATACCTCTGGATGGTGGCGACGAATCGACGACGCGTACGCCTCCACGGCCGCGGAGACGGCTTCGACGTCAGCCCAGCGCACCATGGCAGAACTCGATGATCCGGTCCGCGTCTGCGATCGCCGCTTCGGCTTCCGCCTCGGTATAGTAGTCCGTGGGTGCCCCTACGTCGAAACCATTCGGATATCGCGTCGGGATGTAGTGCTTGTCCAGCCGCTTGCCGGTGTCCAAGAGAGCGCCTGTGACTTCGGGAGCTGTCCATGTTCACTGGCAACGACCAATCGGCTGCTCCCGGTGGCTAGCTTCGACTCCATAGTCCGGCCACGATCGTCGAGCTCGTCTCGGGTCCAGCCGCGTTGACCCGCATCCTCGCGAGAGGGGGACGCTGCCCCCCAGCCCGCGATCACCGATACGTTGAGCGCACTGAGTAGCCCCTCCAAGGCCCGCAGGCCCCGCCCGAGTCCGTACGCGTAGATCTTCCTGAACAGCGGCCGCGACGCAGTTCCGAGTGACCCGCCGCCCAGAAGAGCCAACCCACCAACCAACGGCACGAGCCCTCCGGTCGCTAGACCCAAACCAGTACCGAGGGCGAATCCCAGTCCGATACCAAAGAGACCCCCACCGAACCCCGTCGCAGTTGCGAGCGCGGTGCCGAGTCCTCCACCGATACGGCGGTAGAAGCGCACGGACGCGCGCATGACCACCTCACAGGACTCTTCACCCACAGGATGGATCGAGACCATGATCTGCTTGAGGGACGCCCACGACATCTCGTACTCGAAGTTCGTGTAGTTGAAGCCGGTCATGCCGGGTACGTCGAAGACCATGACGCCTCCGCGTTGCACATCGCCCTGGATGTCACGGAGGGAGAGATTGTACGGGGGGACCGGAAAGCTGCTCTGCATGGTCTGGTAGACGTCCTCTGCGGGGGCTGCTACGACACGACGGACCTCGAGGAACTCCGGACCGCTGCCCAGAACCCTGTGAGCGAGCTTGTCCATCACGGAATTCTTGTGGTGCCCAACGGCCTGTTGGGCAGTGACTTCCGCGAGGGCCGCGTCCACGAACTCCCCCGCGATGCCGGCCTCCTCGGCCGCTTGGCGCACATGGGCCAGAGCGTAGCCAGACGTGTCCGGTTCAGAAATCTCTGCTTCCGCCTCCCGCAGGGACGTCGCTTCGATGCGCCGTGCAGCATCCGACTGCAGCTCGGCCGCTCGCTGCCAGAGACGAGCCGCCATCTCTTCGCTCAATCGCTGCTCGTCGTCGTTGCTCATTGCAGGCCGCGCATGGTCGAGGGGACTCGGTCCCGTAGGTTCTTTCTGCAAGCAAGATACGAACAAGACCCTACGCAGCATCAGACCCGGTCATGACCTCCGACACTACGAAACACGACGTACGCCTCGAGCAGGCCCGGGAGCTCATCGATGCTGCGAATCGGATCGTAGTGCTGACCGGGGCCGGAATCTCCACCGACTCCGGCATCCCGGACTTTCGAGGGCCCAAAGGGGTGTGGACCAAGAACCCGGAAGCCGAGAAGACCGCCACCATCCAGCACTACATGGCGAATCGCGAGCTGCGCGAGCGGGCCTGGAAGTCCAAGCTCGACTCAGCCGCACGTAGAGCAAAGCCGAACGCAGGTCACCGTGCGCTCGTCGGCCTGGAGCGCCAGGGAAAACTCCACACCCTCATCACCCAGAACGTTGACGGTCTGCACCAGGATGCCGGGACGGACCCCGACAAGGTGGTAGAGATCCATGGCACGGTTCGCGAGGTGATGTGCATGTCGTGCGGCGACCGCGCCCCCATGGAGGTCGCGTTCGAGCGAGTCCGCGCTGGTGAGGCAGACCCCGCATGTCGGAACTGCGGGGGCATCCTCAAATCAGCGACCATTTCCTTCGGTCAGGGCCTCGTGGCAGCGGACCTGGCGCGCTCTGAACAAGCCGCCCTCGAGTGCGACCTGATGTTCGCCATTGGAACCACGCTTGCCGTCTTTCCAATCGCAGCCGTAGTGCCCGTCGCCCATCGAGCTGGAGCGAGCGTCATGATCTTGAACGCAGAGCCCACGGAAATGGACGACTTGGCGGACGTGGTGCTGCGGGGTCAGATCGGGGAGCTTTTGCCTGCGTTGGTTTGAGGGTGGGGCGGGCGGTGGCGAAGAGTTGATGGCCGAATCAAGCGATCGGTTTATCCCGGTATTTGTCGAACCATGCCTTCAGGTACAACTGAATCATGAGTCTGTGGGAGACGCTCCGGGTCCCGTGATACTCGTCCGGGAGCTTCACATGGAGCGTCTCTTGGCCGAGCACCTTGAGAGCCCGGTAGAATTCTTCGGCCTGCGCGATCGGGGTCCTCAAGTCCTCGACGCCGGACAGCAGCATCGTGGGCGTCGTGACATTGCCCACGTAGTGCAGGGGCGAGCGCTCAGCGTACTCCACCGGATCCTCCCAGGGCATCGACTCGAATCGCCGATACCAATTTGATCCGTCGGTCGTTCCGACGAAGGAGTGCCAGTTGATGACGGGTCTCTGCGACACCGCCGCTCTGAACCGGTCGGTGTGTCCGACGATCCACGCGGTGAGCACACCTCCTCCGCTGCTGCCGGTAACGAAGAGGTTGTCTTCATCGACGAAGCCACGATCTATCGCGGCGTCCACGCCGGCCATCAGGTCGTCGAAGTCCTTGCCTGGATAGAGGTAGTTGATGCCGTTCACGAAGTCCTGCCCGTATCCGGTGCTTCCTCTCGGGTTCATCCACAACACGGCGTATCCATCCGCCGCGAAGTTCTGCCAGTTCCAGTTCCAGCGCACGGTGTACATGGACACCGGCCCGCCGTGGATCCACAGCAACATCGGATACTTCCTCTGCACTCCCATGTAGGATTCTATCGAGAAAGCTCTGACGAGCGAGGCGTTCGACGGTCTCCTCCAGATCCTCCACCCTGATTTTGAAGGAGGACGGGATTGGCGTCCGCCGGAGTCTCAACACGGCGCCGGGGACCTCCAGAGGGGCCCCCGGTGCCACCGTCTGGTCGATTCCATAGCTCCCCTTCACACGAAAGCCTGATCCCTCCCGAGTGAACCGATAGATACCCCGCTTCCCGACGGCCCCCACGATCTCGATGGATTCAAAAAGCGAATCGGCGGGGAGCCTTCTCGGTCTGAGAAGCGTCACTGGAAGGCCTATCTGGCGTGCCATACGGCGAATCAGATCTCTGCTGGCCAGGATCTCGAGCTCGGTCGAAACACCACCGCCGAAAATACCGGGCAGAGAAAGAAGGCTCCCTAGTCCTTGGGCGGAACCCCCTGACGCCGACCCTCCTCCCCGCGATCTCCCGCTCGACCCCCCTCTACCGCGCGATCCCCCTCCCAACGCTACGGCGCCTCCCGATTCAAGTTTGTCGCGGAGCACGACGGTGGTGACGGCTTCGTAGCGGGGCGGAAGAATCCATGAAAGTGACAGAGCGAGGGCCACACCCAGGGTCGGCCCCAGGACGATCAGCCACCGGCCTCGCCACAGTGCAGCCGAAATTTCCTGGAGGCTGATCGTCTGGGATGTGGAACTCTTCATCGGGCAAGAAGAATTGCGCCGAATACCGTGATCAAGCTCACACTCGCGCTCATTACTAGCGGGGTATTCCGAGAGAACCAGCTCCTGAGCGGGACCACAATCTGGTCACCCGAGAGAAGCGGGGTTGGCCGATCGCTGCTCGCGGCCTCTAAATCGACGGTCACGCGCGTACCCGATCTGATTAGGTAGAC
>JADFMD010000135.1 GCA_022564055.1 Gemmatimonadota bacterium | reverse complement strand
GGGCAAGCAGCGCCGGTTTATCGAGGAATACTGTGTCGATTACAACGCCACACGGGCTGCTGTGCGTGCTGGATATAGCGAGAACAGTGCCGCAGAGATCGGCCACGAAAACCTCAGAAAACCTCAGATCCGGGGGCAGATCCGGGAGCGACTAAACGAGCTGACGATGAGTTCCGCAGAAGCGGCCATGAGGCTTACGAGGTGGGGCCGAGGGTCGGTGGCGACGTTTCTACGTATCACGGGCGACGGCGAGGCGGTCATCGACCTCTCCACCGCCGAAGCACAGGACGCACTCGATCTGATTCGCAAGATCAAGCAAACCGAGCACACGGTGACCACCAAGGACGGAACGGAGTATACGACGGTCCGTACCGAGATCGAACTGCACGACGCGAAGGATGCCGTGATCCAGATGGCCAAGCTGCACGGCATGTTCCGCGAGGACGGCAAGGAAGGTGGTGGTGTGGCGCCGACCCGGGAAGAGGTTGAGGACCAATGGGAGAGGATCAAGCGGATCAAGAGCATCGAGGAGCTTGAGAAGATGCTGGTCGCAGCGGCGGCACGGCAGGGGGTGGTCGAGTAGCTTTCGGCTCTTGGGATTCGCGCGCTACGCTTGCGGTCACCACATTAGGCGCGCAGTAGAATCGCAGATCCGTTAGGAAGCTCCTCTTCGAGGGCATGAATGAACTGGCTTACCCAGTGGAAGGCACTATCCGCGCGCCCAGCCGGGCTGCTCGAGGCTGGATCGCTTTACTACCAGAGCCAGGTCCGTAGCAGCGATGACCCATACGGAACGGCGGATAAGCAGCTGCTACCTCGATTCAAGAGGCTGTACGAGGATCTGGATGTTTTCAGCGATGACCACCTCCCGGCGCTTCCTCGCGGGGCCAGCACCGTCCTGACGGAGTTTCTGACGTCGAACCGAGGTCTGTTCACGAAGCCCCCCATGACCGCGGACGCAACGGTACGGCCAGCGCTCACAGCCCTCGCCGGCTTTCGCGCCGAGTTCGAGTACCAGATCGCGGACCTTGATGTTGTTGCGCAGCGCCGGGTCGCGCGCGCCTTTTTACACCTTCAACGAAGCATCGTGGCGGACGCCGAAGTCCGGGCCAAGTGGGAAAGGGCGTTTCAGGAAGGCGAGACTGCCTGCGAGCGACTCGGTGCAGTCCACCTCCTGAGTCACGGCATATGGGCGTTCAAGGTGTCCGGTGAGGGGGAGCGAACCGACCTAGTGCTGCAAGAGCCGATCGTCGATAAAGAAGTCCTCGCTGTAGCGGAGTCGCTGGTGCTGACCGAGTGGAAGAAGGCTGAGAAGCAGGGGGACGCGGTCAACAAGGCACGCGTTGGAAGGAATCAAGCGAAGGCGTACTCGGTAGGCGTCCTCGCGGGCGTCGAGCTCTCCGCGGTTCGGTATGTAGTCGTGGTCACAAGCGATTGGGACGAACTCCCTGATGACGAGTCAGATGGGCAGATCACATATCGATACGTAGGGATAGCGGTGAGCCCAGCGGCGCCTTCTCGGAGTGCTGCCCGAGTGCTTTCTAAGAAACGTTTGCTGCAGTCGCGGTAAGCATCAAGCCCTCCGTTCCGCTTGAAACCGAATCGTGGCCGCGCGGGTCTGTGCCTCTCAGTGACAAACTCAGTGACAAACCCCACGGTTTATGGCGGTTGCTGACGGCTGAAGAGAAACCGAAAGCCCAATGAAGTGGCGGGTTTCTGTTGCTGGTGGTTGGTCGTGTATGGCTTTGCAAGCCTGCCGGGCAGGTCCCGGTTTTCACAATTCTCCAGTAAGCATAAGGGATTCGTCCACTAATCCCGAGTAGGATTTTCTGCCCATACACGGGGTTAGAGTACGCTAACGTGCACACCAACGTGCACACTTTTCAGACGGGGGAGGGGCTTCGGCCTCTCCCCTTTGTGCATAGCCCGGATCGAAGCACCGCACTACTCGTTTGAGATGCTTGCCGCCCAACACGTCTTAGACGCATGTTGTCCGCCATGTCCGATGCGGCAGTTGTGAGGCACGAGTCGAGACCATGCTGATCGAAGTTCTGTGGTCGGAGCTAGATGATGGTGCGGACCCGCTCTGGTCCGGCCAATACTGCCTGTACGCGTACCTCCATGCGCGGCGAGATTGGCTGCTGTACCTCGGAAGGGCAAACTTCGCAAGTGTGCGGCATCGCCTCGGCGGCGCCCACAAGGATCAGCTCTTCGCCGATATCTCCCGCCGTTACGGAACCGACGAGGTTCGGGTCTTACACGGTGAACTCCTGCTTGAGGATGGCCGTCGGCGCACATCTGAGCTTCTGGCGGACGTGGAGAGCCTACTCATCATGCGCCTGCTGCCCTTCGGCAACATCCAGTCTCGGAAATCCCGCATTGCTCGGCCCGGACTCCGCGTTCATTGCGTCGGAGATTGGCCCTTCAAGCGGTTTCGATTCCATGATGTCGGTTGACGAGTGCGGTCGGAGACGTAGAAGGCGTCTGGCAACAAGGGCAGGCCAATCCCGGTGGGGCTTCTGCTTGCGCCTACCGGCCCACTCTCGGATGTTGAGCGCAGCCTGATCCCGGAGTGCGCCCATGTCCGATGCCATCACACGCCTGAACGCAGCCCTAGAAGGCCGTTACGCCATCGATCGTAAACTCGGTGAGGGCGGCATGGCCACCGTCTATCTGGCCGACGACCTGAAGCACGAGCGCAAGGTCGCGCTGAAGGTCTTAAAGTCGGAACTCGCAGCAGTCGTCGGGGCTGAGCGCTTCCTTGCCGAGATCAAGACGACGGCTCACCTCCAGCATCCCAATATCCTACCGCTCTTCGACTCGGGCGAGGCGGACGGCTTAGTCTACTACGTGATGCCTTATGTGGAGGGTGAGAGTCTCCGGGAGCGACTGGCCCGCGAGCAGCAACTTCCGGTAGACCAAGCGGTGAAGATCGCCATGGACCTGGCCGAGGCACTCCAAGCCGCACACGAGCAGGGTGTGATTCACCGGGACATCAAGCCGGGCAACGTCCTGATCAGCCGGGGAAAACCGTTGATCTCGGATTTCGGAATCGCCCTGGCGCTCAGTGCGGCGGGCGCGGGAGAGCGGCTCACGGAGACTGGCCTGAGTCTGGGCACGCCTTACTACATGAGCCCCGAGCAGGCGACGGGCGACCAGCACGTGGGTCCTCCGAGCGATACCTACGCCCTCGGCGCCGTGCTCTACGAGATGCTGGTCGGCGAGCCCCCGTATCCAGGAACGACCGCTCAGGCGGTGCTGGGCAAGATCATCGCGGGCAAGCCTGTATCGGCGACCGAGCATCGAGCCTCGATTCCGGCCAACGTGGACGCCGCGGTTCGAAAGGCGCTGGAGAAGCTGCCGGCGGATCGGTTCAATTCTGCGCAGGATTTCGCGAGAGCCCTTGGGGATGAGCACTTCCGGTATGGGGAACTGGCAACGGCGGGTGCAAGTGCCGCTCTGGGTCCGTGGAAGCAGCTGACGATGGCGGTGACGGCGCTGGCCACTGTCTTGGCCATCACCCTCGGATGGTCACTCCTCCGCTCTGAGCCACCCGCGCCGCTCGCCCGATTTTCGTCACCTTTCGAGGAAGGACAGCTTCCGAGTCACTTCTCGTCCATGGACTTCACAGCCGACGGCTCTGCGCTGTTGTACGTGGGACCGAGCGCGTCGGGTCAAGGTCAGCAGTTGTGGATCCGGCGGTGGGCGGACCTCGATGCGACGCCCATTCGGGGGACCGAGGGCGCGGGAACGTTCGTGCTGTCGCCCGACGGACGAGAGGTGGCGTTCGCGGAGGGTGCCAATGGTGCATTGCGCGTGGCTCCACTCGACGGTGGCCAGAGCCGGCCACTGGTCGAGCAGGTCAATTCGGTATGGAATTGGACTTCCGACGGGAGTGTGTATTTCACTGAAGCCGCCCCCTCGTTCGTGCTCGGCCGCGTTCTCGCCACGGGTGGAGGTAGCGAGGCGGTCGAGAGCGTTACCGAGCTTCTAGAGGGTGAATTGGCACACGGTCTTCTCAGCGTGCTTCCCGGCGAGAAGATGGGTGTATTCCAGGTATACGATGCCTCCGGTGAGGGCGCTGAACTCTGGGCCATCGACCTCGACACGGGCGAGAGAGAGTTTCTCACTGCGGGAAATACGCCGCGCTACTCTTCGACGGGGCACTTACTTTTCGTAACGTCGGACGGTGTCCTCATGGCCGCTCCCATCGACCCAGGCTCGGCGGAGTTTACGGCGCCCCCGGTCCCGGTCGCCGACAGCCTGGCGATCGGCCCACTGGGCAATGCGAATTATGCGGTGTCAGGGAGCGGGACGCTGATCTATTTGTTCGGGGGCAGGAGCGGGGGTGAGGGCGAGGGGGTCCTCGAAGTCGTCTGGGTGACGCGCTCGGGTGATGCGGCACCTGTCGATCTTGGTTGGCGGTTCGATTTCGGGGCTCTGGAGTTCGGATTGAGGCTCTCACCGAACGGGGCGCGGTTGGCCATCACCACGGCGGTCGATGGAAACACCGACATCTGGATCAAGCAGCTACCCGACGGTCCCTTCGAACGGCTCACGTTCGATGACGAGGTAGAGACGTACCCCTTCTGGAGCACGGATGGTCAGCTCGTGACGTACGTCAAGGGTCCGCCGGGGGGCAACTACGATGTTTGGCGGAGGCGTGCCGACGGGACGGGAGTTCCGGAGGTGCGGCTCGACGACGAGCGCACCCTCTTACAGGGCCAGCAGAGCTTGGACGGCGAGTGGATGGTATTCCGCGCGGGTCTACTGAGCGGGCCAAGCGGTGGGCGCGACATCGTGGGCTTCCGGCCGGGGGTGGACAGCGCCACCATACCGCTAATTGCGACCGCTGAGTTCGGGGAACAAGACCCTGCCCTCTCCCCGGACGGGCGCTGGCTCGCGTACACGTCCGACGTGACGGGTCGGAACGAAGTCTACGTCAGTCCCTTCCCCAACGTCGATTCAAGCAGAGTGCCAGTCTCGACAAACGGTGGATTTGGCCCCCTATGGGCGCACAGCGGTCGCGAGTTGTTCTTTGTGGATGCTGACCGGCGACTCGTTGCAGCCGAGGTCGAGACGGCTTCGGGGTTCGGGGTTCTGGAGAGGGAGACGCTCTTCGCTCTTGGATCGGACTACTTCGTTATCGACGGCGCCGATTTCTACGACATCGCGCCCGACGATCAGCGGTTCCTGATGGCACGTTTGGCGAGCGGTCTAGGGGGTTCTGGGGACGACAGGTTCATCCTTGTCACGAACTGGTTCGAGGAGTTGCTTGAGCGGGTGCCCAACTGACCCGCCAGATCCCCTGGCTTCGCGTCTTCGTGGAAGGCGTGGTGATCGTCGTCTCGATTCTGTTAGCGTTCGGGATTGAGGCGTGGTGGCACGAGTCGGCCAGAGCCGGAGGATGACAATGGCAGACGAAACCGAACGACGCGTCGAGGTCCTAGCCAAGGTGTGGTTGGCCTGGTTCCTCGTGTACATGGTCCTTGGCGCGAGAGCCAATATGGCTGGAGAAACAAGTTTTCTCGCAGCCACAGTGGATCACGTGGACTCATTGTGGGTGAAACTGATCTTCCTCAACATACCCCTACAGATGGTGCTGGCCCTTAGTGCGTTAATCTTCAGACGCAGGCGCATCGGCCTTGGAGTTGCTGTTGCGACTACGACATTGATTCTGGTGCATGTCGTGCTCTCCGTCTTTGTCGAAGTCGCTCAATAGCGCTCCTTCCATCCAGCCATCGCACCGCCCGATCATCAGCCCATGACAGGCCAAGCATCGGCTCCTGCTTGCGCCTACCGCCCCACTCTCGGATGTTGAGCGCAGCCTGATCCCGGAGTGCGCCCATGCCCGATCCAATCGCCCGCCTGAACGCCGCCCTCGAAGGTCGCTACGCAATCGAGCGTGAGCTAGGTGAGGGCGGCATGGCCACGGTCTACCTGGCCGACGACCTCAAGCACGAACGCAAGGTCGCGCTGAAGGTCCTGAAGCCTGAACTCGCCGCCGTGGTCGGAGCCGAACGCTTCCTGGCCGAAATCAAGACGACGGCCAACCTCCAGCATCCACATATCCTGCCGCTGTTCGACTCCGGCGAGGCCGACAGCTTCCTCTTCTACGTCATGCCGTATGTGGAGGGTGAGACGCTCCGCGACCGGATAACGCTGGGGCCCCCCCGACAGCTCCTGACGGACCGGGGCCGGGGTCCGATACCCGTGGGATCTCGGGCTGAGCAGCTTCAGCGAGCGTGAGCCGCCTCCTCAACTCACTATCCACCGCTCCTACCCTGGCACTGAGGTGACCTCCACATCCGTCACCTTTAGGCTTTCACCCGAGTATTTCGCTGCCAGCTCGATCTGGAGAGGATGCAGCTCGCACCGCGATTACCCGGGCGAGGTCGGCCATGAACCTCAATGCGACCCCGGAATCCATCCTGACGACCACCTGCCGGATGCTCTTCGTTGCGTCGTATCCCATCTCCAGATCGCCGTGCACTTCATCCTCCAGAACGATAGTTAACCTGTTGTCGCCATGAGGGGTTACCGCGTCTTCGTCACGACCTGCGTATTGGGGCATGACCGTCCATACTGCCTCGGCAGACTCGCTTCTCCGGCGGTTCTGGACCGGAAGAGCCTCCAGGTAGATCGATGATTCCATGCCATCTTTTTCGTTCCCGGTCAGCGGCTTCGCACTGATGGTGCCAGCGAGGTCGGCTAGAAGCTTCTGGGCGTCGGGAAGAGGCATATGGACGATGACGGGCCAGAAGCCATCCGCGAAACCCTGCCGGGTTATTGGATCCATCAAGACGACGATCAGACGATGGTCACCCCCCCGGGCGGCCCCCC
>JADFMD010000038.1 GCA_022564055.1 Gemmatimonadota bacterium | reverse complement strand
AGCACGCTGCGCCTCATCCGGGCCCGGCGGGGGGCCCTCACCACGGCCGAGCTCGTCGAGCACACCGCACTGCCGCTACCCGAGGCGGAAGAAGAGATGGGGCGGCTCCTGGGATCGTACGCTGGCGAGCCCACCGTATCCCCGGACGGGGAGCTCGTCTACGCGTTTCCCGAGCTCATGACGAGTGCCCATGGACCTGTGACGGCCCGCGAGCCGAACCCGGCCTGGATGCGGATGGAGTATCCGCTGGAGCTCACGGGCAACGAGAAGAAGCACGACGCTGTCATCATCGGTATGAACGGTTTTACCCTCGTGGCGGGCGCCACCGCACCGTGGTTCATCTTCCCACAACTCGTCACGAATTACCCCTGGCTCGGAGGCTCCGCTGCATTCGTCGCACTGGTCATCATCCCTGTCGTATTCAGCGTCCTCTTCTTCTCGGTCCCGCTCCTCCGCGTCCTCGGAGTTCGTCGCGAGAACCGCGCACGCGAGGCCCGCAATGTGCGCAGGGTGGTCCTGGGACTGGTGTACCGGGAGGCGCTCGCCGGAGGCGGTTCCGTCACGGCCGAAGAGGCCACCGCGCACGTGCAGGCGAAGATGAAGCATCGAATCGTGAATCCGTCCGAGGTCGAAGCCGCCCTTCACCAGCTCGCCGCCGAGTTCGACGCGGACGTATCGTCCGGGGAGGGCAGCCCGCTTCGCTTCTCCTTCCCCGCGATTCGAAAGCAGTTCCTGGCCAGTGAGACGGTCCGGCGACAACTCAAGCTCGAGGACCGGAAGCTCGGCGACGTAGTCTACTCGAGCGCAGATTCGGACGAGGAAGGGTACGAGCGGGATGGAGCCGCCTTCGACCGCGAGTTGGCTGCCGAGGTAGACCTTTCGGCTTACCTCCCGGCGACCGACCGAGCCGGGTTCGAGGACGAGTTCGAGATCGTCGCGTTCGAGGAGGAACTCAAGCGCCGGAGCGCAGCCAGAACTTAGCGCCCGCAACGGGCGTCAGTGGGTCAGCGCGTACAGGACAATGTTGATTCCGAGCGCGTAGGCCTTGGGAGAGAACCGGAAGAAGAACGCTTCCTCCTCACCTTCCCTCTCCCAACCATCTGCGATGTCTGTGTTGTGGGACATCAGGACGATGATCCGCCCATTGGAGTCCCGAATACTTCTCAGGTGCGGGACAGCACTCTCGAAGCCCCGCTCCGAGGTCCCCCCACCGCTTCGACGCCAATATTGAATGGACGGGATCTGAGGCACCTCGTAGACGTTGTAAAGCGCGTTGAAGATCATATGGCCTGAGGGGACGTCCTCGATGGGGTACTCGCCCGGGGGAAGAGCCTTGCTGATCTCATCAACCCACTTGTCCCAAGCAAAATCACCCCAAAAATCGTCGACCCACAAGAAACCTCCCCGCAGGAGATATTTACGGAGACGCTCCGCCTCCTCCGGGTTGAGGGCCATCGTTCCCACGTCGGACATGAAAATGAAGGGGCACTCAAATATTTCATCATTGTCGAGCTGCACGATGAGGTGGTCCGGGCGCCCCTGTGGCGTCGTCCTGATCGGGGTCGTCGTGAGTTGGGAGAGCCGGAGCATGAGGTTCCGGTCGGCGTCCGGATAGTCGGTACGCCAACCCTGACCCATCGGCTCGCGGCGCACCTGCCGGTAGGCGACCCGGCAGAAAGTGAACGCCCTCCCGGAGGGGTCCACAAAACCCTCGGTCCCTCCGAAGGACGGACGCGATGCTCGCAGGCGCTCGTCGATCGTCTGCGCAGCCGAGAGGCGGGCCGTCCCGAAACCCAGAGCCATCACCCCGAACGCCAGTAGAGCGCGCCGGGCCCATCGGCTCCTTACCACCTCAGCCATCCGCTCTCCCCCATTGTACCGGGTCATGAACCCTCGCCGACTCAGTGCGCGAGGCCCAACGAACAGTGCTGCTACCTACTTAGATACTGGAATACCGGTGCCGGGTTCACCAGCAAAATAAATCCGCCGACTCGGCAGCTGGGACGTGCTCAGGCCATGTACCGGCTCAGCCCTCTCGATCTCAGAACCATCTGATCCTTCGTAACGATCATCCCCTCGATTCCGTCGAGGCGGTCGAGAAGCTCCAACCCCTCTTCCGGGCCGAGCACGAACGCAGCGGTCGAAAGAGCATCCGCCGCCATCGCGGACGGAGCCACCACGGAAACACCACTGGTATGTGCCGGCGAGGACCCGGTCCGGGGGTCGATGATATGGTGCAAGCTCATGTCGGGGGTGAGGTAATGCACATAGTCGCCGGAGGTGGCGACAGACTCCCCTCGTAGCCCAAGGACGCCGAGGCTTCCATCGGCAACCCGCGGGTCCTGGAGCCCAATTTTCCAGGGATCGCCCCCGAGGCTCTCGCCGGCCGACGCCATGTCGCCACCGGCGTCGACCAACACACTCGTGGCACCGTGCTCCCGAAGAACCACTACAGCCCGGTCCACGATGTAACCCTTGGCGATCCCGTCGAGTGTCACTGCCATCCCGGGTTTCTCGAAGGCGATCTCGCGTTGGCTCGCCCGGACGTGTTGAAATCCGACGAGCGCAAGCGCACGCTGGATCGCCTCTCGATGAGGCGCGGCCCCGGTCCGGGAAAAGCTCGAGTTATAGAGGTTGAGCAGAGGAGCGATCGTGATATCGAACGCGCCGGCGGTGAGCGTCGAGTAGTCGAGTCCCTCCTGAATCACCTCGAGGACTTCGGGGGGCGGAGCACGAACCACCCCGGTCTCGTTGAGACTCCATACGGGAGTGCCCGGGCGGTGGCGGCTCAGCAAGCTCTCGAGCCGCTCGATCTCATCGAACGTGGCCGACACCATCTTGCGTGCGGCCTCCGCGTCCGGATGCGCCGCCGTAATGGTGACCAACGTGCCCATCTGGGTGCGGGTCCGCCGCACTTGGTGCAGGTCCGCACGCTCCAAAGCGGCCCGCAGCAAGCCTCCGCCCAGGATGGCCGATGCGCCGACCGCCGCGGTGATCCGCAGAACCTGGCGCCGTGGAATGCCGCGACGGGATTCGTCAGACATACGCCCGCCCTACCGAGCCGGAGTCTTCAACTGAACCAGCCGGGCGCGGACGAAATCCATGTCGTGGCGACATACTCCAGCCTTGGTCAACAACTTGGTCTCACAAACGTTACAGCGGACGCACTCCTTGAAGTCGATCTCGGATCCGCGGATGGCCCCGGTGGGGCACGCAGTTTGGCACACCTTGCAGGGGGCGCACTGTTCCACGCGCCGGATCCGGAAAACCGCCAAGAGGGAGGCGACACCCAAGGCGGCACCCAGAGGGCAGGCGTATCGGCAGTAGAACCGCGGCACCACCGCGGACGCCACGAGAAACCCGCCGGCGATACTCCACAACAGAGGCGAAGTACTCATGTAGAAGACGGTCCCGAACGGCTCAAAGTACTGGTACACTCCGATATGGGCCGGGGTCGCAGCCAATCCGACGATCAGGAGCAGAATCCCGTATTTGAGGTAGAGGGCCCGGTCGTGGATCCGCTGCGGAAGTCTTCGCTGCAGACGGCGCGGCACGATTCGCGTGATCAAATCCTGGAGTGCACCGAACGGGCAAAGGAACCCGCAGAACACCCGGCCCCAGAGCAGGGTCGTGACCACGGTGAACACCACCATCAACAGCATCGCCATATCCCGGAGGTAAAAGCCGGGGCCCACCGCGAATCCACTGGCGATATGCGAGACCGACAGGAAGCCACCGTCGAAGAATCCCAGATAGACGAGCGTGACGGCAAGCGTGACACCCTGAACCCGCCCACTCTTCGAGAAAAACGCGTACAACACCAGAGCCAAGAGAAGAACGAGGCGAATTACGGGAGCCCACCGGGTCTCGGACAACAACTGAGACAGGGCCGTCTCATCCTCGAAATCCTCAAAAGCCGAAAAGTCGATTCCCGGGATGCCCTGGAGCGCCGGTGACCCGCCAGGTGCGTCGTCGCCCGGCGGCGGGCCGACCACCGTCAGATCCAGAGCCCCCTCCGGTACCGTAAGCTCCGGGCCCAGGGAGGACGCCCCGGGCGAAGCTGCAGCCGCCGGCTGAGCAGCGAGCGCCTCGGCATCGACCGGTCCGGCGGCGGCGGGGTCGGTTGCGCTAGCTCCCGATGGGACCGTGGCCGTCTCGTCCTCGAGGACAGCGGCGGTCTCCTCGTCAGGGCCTGTGGCCGCCTCGTCCTCGGGGACCGTGGCCCTCTCCTCTTCGGCGACGGTGGCGGTCTCGTCCGGGGGGCCGGACGGGGATTCGTCTCCGGAGACGGTCGACCCCACAGCCGCTGGCTCCTCCTCATCCGCCTCTCCGGCAGCCAACCTCGCAGCGGCAGCTCGCTCGCGGACCGCGGCCAGCACCTCGTCCTGGACGACGTATTCCGTCGTCGCCGGGACGCCCGTCCGGTCGTCGTAGGCAATCGTGAATGGCCGCTCGAGATCGACGGCGGCGTCCATTCGCATGATGAGCGTGTAAACGACCTGGTTGGCTGCCTTGCCCTCGTACGGCGTTCCCAGGAAGACCACCCGCCTACTGGGAACCCGATAGACCTCTCCTCCCTGGCGAATCGAAAGCGCGTTGCTGCGGAATCCCGCGACGGCGCTACCGTCGATGCCGACGAACATCGCGTGATCGTCGCCGACCAAACCCTCCACACGCGAGCTCACGTCTTGGTACCTCACCAACCCCATCAGAAGACTCCCGAGGGCCTCGTCGCCCATATAGGCGAACGAGAGCTCCAGGCCCGTGTTGGGTCGGTCGATCTGCATCGTCCGGATGTAGCCGGTCGAAATCATCTGCAGCCACGTGAGTTCCTCGAGCGCTCCAGCCGTCGCGGGCGCGTGCTCTTCGTCAGGCTGCAGGTATGCGAGCGCCACCCGCCGGGCGGAGTTACGGATACCGCGGTACATGGCTCGCGAGGAGATCGACGCGCCGCTGACGCCGTGCAGGTCCCTTCCGACCTGGAAGGCCTCGGAAATGTGCTTACCGAGCACTTGCTCCTCGAGGCCGGCGCCCCGCAGAAAGTCCCCACGGGAGCTGATGTGCGACTCCCGGTAGTCGACGATGTGCATCCCCGTGATGGTCCCCGAAAGATCCATCCCCACCAACACATCGATGCGGCCGCTGTAGCCGTACTCCGCGGGCGGTACGTTCGAGGTCAGGTACACGTATCCGATCACGCTTCGCGGCGATCCGTCCGAGCGGGGGCCGTACGCGGTGTACACGGGGGGGAGGCCCGCCTTGGTGGAGAAGCTGTCGGCTGCCGGCATCACCGACTGGATCATCTCGGCGTCGACGGTATGGCGGATCTGGGCGGAGGCAGAAGAGGCGGATAGGAGGAGAAGGGATCCGAGCGCCCACAGACCCGTCCAGGGGACCGTATGCGAAATTTTCACCTCGCGTCCCCAAACCCTCAGCGCCCGTATTTGAAACATCGTCCTCCGGTGCGTGCCGTTGACCGAGCCGCGCTCGGACGGGATGACTTCTAGGGCTCTACTCAAACGGAGTCAAGACAAGTGCTTTCGAGGGAGGGCCTGTACCCGCTTGCGACCTAGGGCGCGGCGGCACATGCTGAGTCCGGGGGAGTATAGCATCTACTACGCCGCCAACCGTCACCCAAAGCGCCTTCGCATCGGCCAAGATGATGTTGAAAAGTGATGCCGTGCTCAAGCGAGCCAGCGCGATCATGCTGGTGTTTTTCGTTTGGGCGTTCCTCGGCCAGGCCGTGTGCGCGCTCCATGCGTCGCACCTCGGGTTCCCCATGGGAGCCGGTATGGACCATCCCACGGCCCAGGCGTCAGCTTCGATGACCGCGCACGGTCAGTCTCAGCATGGTGAGCACTCGAGTGCCCCGGGCCAAGATCACTCGGGCGCGTGTGCCTTTGTCGCCTGCGCGTCGGCCATCACGGCAACCCCCGATCACGGCCCCGAGCCGATGAATGAGGTCTTTAACACCCAGGTAGCCTACCTCGGCGGAATGACGCCGCCCGACGCGGAAATGGTGCCTCCCCCTCCTCGTTTAGGCTGAACTCGAAGCGAATCTCGATTCAGCAGGCCTAACACGAGGAGGCGAACTTGCGGTACTCCAATTCCCTCACCCTCAAGACTTTGACCGGATGGAAGCGATTCTTTGCGGCGCTTCTCCTATCGCTGGCGGGGATTTCCTGCGCCGGTGTGACATCCCGGAATAGCCAGTTCTACCTTCCGGGAAATTACAACTTCGCGTTCTACGACACACACACGAGAGCGGCCCGGTCTTTTTACGCGGCCCATGTAGCTCACTTCGGCATCTACGAGGTCGCACTCACACAGGGTGAGGACGCGACGGAAGCGTTCTGGGAGTTGGAAGCCCGTATTCGCCGTCTGGTTACGACTCCGCCCCGGTTCGAGCCACCTGCGGAACTCATCGCCCCTTCCTGGATGAGGATGGCTCATTCCACCGGGCGTACCATGGACTGGACGCACCACCTCCACAGCCAACTCTACGACATACTCACGGACCCTTCGGTAACCCAGAAGAAAACGGCCGGCGAGCGGGCCATAGCGTATTACCTGTCGAACGCCGACGCTGCGTTTTCGACCCGTGGATACGGGCACCGGTGGATGATGGGCGGAGGAACGTGGGCCGGAGTTTTCGCTCGCAAATATCCCGACATCAACGGGATCCTCTGGGCATACCACTGGCACCATGCGGCCGTGTACGAGGCCCTCATGGAACCGACTCCGGAGGCCCAAGCGCGAGAGCTCGACCGCGTAATCGACCTGTTCGTGGATTCGGTCCTCGCCAACCCACCTGAGTACATGCCCCTGGCAGCCGAGGTGGCCCCCCGTTTCTCCAAGATGTTTCCAGCGGCGGCGCACATCTTCGACAACCTCCACATGATGCACGACATCACCAATGACATCATGGTCGACGAGAGGCTCAACCGGGCGCAGAAGGCGGCAGAGATCGAGCGGATGCTCCAGAACCAGCTCTATGCGACGCAGGACTCCCTGGTGGCGCCGGGAATAGCGACGATGGCGGACCACACGATGGGGCCGGGTGCGATGCGCGTTCCGACGCGGCTTCCCGATGGATCGTGGCTGCCACAGGGCCACCCCGAGGCGGAGATGGTCCCCATGAGCCAGTTCATGATGCCCCTGCTGCCCGAGGGGGTGGGAAGATGAGCGCCGCGAGACGGGTCCCGGCCCTTCCATTATTTGCTGTCTGGGTGGTGGCGATATTCTCGGGCCGGGAAGCGATTGCGCAGGAGGACTTCCGATCGCTCGATGCGGGCCGTCCTCTCAAGGTCACGGACGCATATCCAAAGAAATATCTGGAGTGGGAGTTCCAGTTCGGGCTGCAGGGCAGGTGGATGGAAGGAGGCCAGAGGTCGTACGAGGGTCTCCTCAGTTTGGAGACGGGCCTGTTTCGGAACTTCGAGATCGGCGCAGGGCTGCAGGTGGCCACCGAGCCCGACGCAGTGAGTACGACAAACGGAATCGAATCGCTGGAATTCGAGGCCCTCTATAACTTCAGACACGAGGGGTGGACGTGGCCCGCAGTCGCCATTCAGGTCGGCGCGGAGGCTCCTACAGGATCCGATATCTCTCGCGAAGATTGGGCCTGGGGGGCCGATCTTCTCCTCACGCGAAGCTTCGCCAACCGATTCCGGATACACGTCAACGGTGGGTACGCCTTAGCCTCGGAGGTGGACGGTGGTGACTATTGGAGGGGCGGCGTTGCCTTCGACGTCCCGATGGGATTCAGCAGCCGGCTGATCATGGGAGATCTATACGCCGAGATTCCTGCTGATACCGGACCCACGCGCACGTGGGCCGAGCTCGGTACCCGTGTCCAGGTCACCAACCTCACGGTGATCGACGTAGGGCTCACGACCCGGCTGGACGAGTGGCGCCGCGGATTGGCGAACGTCAAGCTGGTCGTGGGCTTCAGCCGGGTGTTTGGTTTCGGGGGTCTGGTACGAGTGCCCGAGTACCCGAATCCGAGAATCCGTTAACGCGGCAGAGGTGCGGAATGCAGCAGAGGTGCGAAATAATGACGCACGAAGGCTAACGAACTCGTACTACCCTGCTTCTCCTCAGTAACGCAGTAGGTACTGGAGTTTCACGAAGATCGCGCGATTCGTCCGCTGCAGCTCGCCTCGATAGAAGAGCTGTTCCTCCAATCCGTCCCCGTCGCCGTCTCCTACGATGAAATCAGCCTGTTGGTAGTGATCGTCGTACCCGAGGAAGAAAACGGTCCCCGCGTTGATCCGAAACGTCGCGAGCAAGTTGAAATCGAGCTTTCTGCTCAGCGAGTTGAACTGAGTGATGTTCCGGATCCCAAATTTCGGCGTGATCTGGTAGGTCGTGGACGCACGTAGGATCTTCACGTCGAAATCCTCGACGCCATCGATCGTCAGACGGGTACCGCTCAGGTTGAGGCGCGTCGAGAGACTCGTCGTGGGTCTTACCTGGGCGAAAAGGCTCCAACCGAACTGGTCGCCCAGGAGCGGATCGACGGTGTAGCGGATCTGATCCCCCACCTTGAAATTCAATCCAAATGAAAACCTACGGCTGGCATTCACGTTCGCATTGACGGAATACCTTCTTTTCTCGAAGTCGACGCCGAGAAAGCGCTCCATCTCCCGATCGTAACTCCCGCCCAAGCGGATATTACCAGCCAAGGAGAAGTTGAGCCCGAAGCCGAGACGTTCGTCCTGCAAAGCGCCATCAAAATCCCAGTTTCGCCTGAGCGTGAACCGGGGACCCCAGTTGATGATTCGACCTTGGGGCCAGAAGCGGTACCCTATGTTTCCGCTGAGTCTGCGCTCATCGGTCCGACGCACGAATCCGACGTCTGTATCGAAGTTCGGGGAGATCTCGTAGGCCGCCGCGAACCAGTTTACGTGCCTCCCGTTTTTACGAAGGCTGGCATCGTATACGTGGCCGTTACGCTTTTCCACGCCATCAGGAGCCAGATTCCAGGCGCCGACCCCGCGGAACGCCCCCGCGATGGTCGGACTCAAGCGAAAGTTTCCGTCGGCTCCAAGAAGACGACTAAAGCCGTCCATGAACTCCCGATCAGTGAAGATCACGCCGATGTTCGACTCCGGGTATAGATCGTACCGGACCCGCCCGATAAAGGTCTGGGCGGACTTGCCGAAGGCCGGATCCAGCTCGTCCGGCAGATCCCCGGGCGCGACGTCGTTGGCCGCCAAAACCCCGACCGACATCGCGCCAAGCTTGCCCGTCAGCTTGGCGCCATACTGCGGATTCACGATCGTGCGGGTATGTACGAACGTCACCGGCCCCGGGACGTCGAACATTTCCGCTCCTTCAACGAAGAAAGGCCTCAGCTCGGGGAAGAACAAAGGATACCGCTGATTTACCTCGATCTGGGCCCGATCCGACTCGATCTGTGAAAAATCGGGGTTCACCGTGAAGTCGGCAGTCAGGTTCGACGTGATGCCGTACTTGATGCTCACGCCGGCGTCCGGATCGGTGGCCTGGTGGGCGTAACCGGGCACCGTGGGGTCGATCGCCCCGTGCTCGATCGCGGTGAAGGTCGGGAGAACCTCAAGGTTTCGGCTGGTGGAGAGGTTGGTCATGCCCTCGAGTACGCCCATCTGCGCGAAGAAGCTCGACTCGTCCCGAGACATCGGTGCCCAGACCTGATTCTCCTGATTTTTGCCCCTGACCTCGCGTACGATCTGAAAACCCCACCGATGGGGCTCGTCCCGAGCCCGGCTGGGGTACCGCAGGCTCTTGAAGGGGATCGCCATCTCCGCGGTGAAACCGTCCTCCACGATCTGGCCACCGGTCTCGAACAGCGTGTTCCACGAGCGATCCGCTCGCGGAATCGGGCCACCGCGATGGCCACCCCCCGCGGTGATGATGCCGTCGCCCTGTACCCCGTACGCATTGACGTCGAAGCCGTACCCCCTCTGCTGGTCCATGAAGGTGTCGAAGTAGACCGTGAGGAGGTCGTCCATCGCCGCCCGGTCGCGGTCTACACGATTGGCCCGCATGATCGAGGGTTCCTCATAATGAGCATAAAAACCGAGGTAGATTTTTTCCGAGTCGTACGCGATATAGACCTCAGTCTTCTCGGTCGCGGGCGCACCATCGAGGGGAGATTGCTGCACGAACTCGGTAAGCAGAGCTGCCGTTTTCCAGACTTCTTCGTCCAGGCGGCCGTCGATCACAGGCGGCGTGTCGATGCGGGTGGGCCGCACCGTGGGTCGCCCGGCGACCAAACCTGAATCCTCCAGGGCCCGATCTTCCGACGACCCGTCCTCCAGGTTCTGGTCTTCCAGGACTCGATCTTCCAGAACCTGACCTTCCGGGGACGTGGGCTCATCCGCGCCCTGGGCCTGTCCGGCCACATTCCCCGGCATCGAAATCAGAACCAACCCCATCACCAGGGCCACACGGACCCCTACCCCCCGGGCACTCTGGCCCGGCCCCTCATCTATTCGCACACTCAACACACACCTCTATCAATTCAAAGTAAAGCTGTAACGCGGGAAAACAGGAGCAACGGAAGAGATCCGCCTCCTCCAACATTAATGCCGAAGAGGGCGACCGGTAAATACACACGTTATCCGGCCTTTTGGTTCCTTCCGTGCGGGGATTCAGGAGTGGACGGTACTGCAACGAAAAAGCCGAGGGGCTTGCACCCCTCGGCTTCTCGGTCTTCCTGACTCGATCGGGCGCAGCGATTCGCCCGGCCGAGGCCCCTACATACCCAAGTGGTTCAGTCCGTCCTGGGCGGATGTCGTCGCGATTTCGGCGTGGCCCATCCCACCGTGATTCACCGCACCCTCCAGGCCCTGGATCGCCAGGCCGAGGTGTGGGCTTTCCGAAAGCTCGGCGGCAGCCCGCGCATGCGTCAACGCCATCTCGGCATGGGTGACCACCAGCGGAGCGTGCCCCATCCCGCCGTGGTTGACCGCCTGTTTGGCGTGGTCCATGGCCAACCCGACGTGGACAGCGACTTCGAGGTGGGTCAGGCCCTGGTTGACCCTTCCGGTCGCGATCTCGGCGTGACCCATGTTTCCGTGCGTGACGGCCTCCTGCAGGCTCGCCACCGCAGCCACGGCGTAGGGGTTTTCATCGCCGGCAGCCTGGGCGTGGGTCACCGCCATCTCGGCGTGCTGGACGAGCACTGAGGCGTGACCCATGCCGCCATGCGTGGCGGCCTGCTGCGCATGGTCGGTCGCTTGCGCGAGATGATCGGCCTGTGCCCAACCGGGCTGGACCGAGAGCAGAAGAACAGCGGTTCCGGCCATCAGGCCGACGTTCAGGATCCGGTACATAGCGGCTTCCTCGTAACGGGACAGAATTCGACGGTCGATGAACGTAGGGTTTCTAGGGGCGCCAGACCAGACTAGACGCAAATCGGAGAACCGCGTTCCCGCGCCCGACCGCTGTCTTCCGCCTGGGTCCTTACTCTTCCACGCGGCTGGCGGACCAGCTTCCCTCCGCCAGGCCGCCGAAATCGGCGAGACCGGACATGGACCCGTCCTCCACCGTGCCCCTGAGAAGGACGTCGAGGGGTGTACCCCCATAATCCAGATCCCAGGACCAACGGATATCCGATCCGTCGAGGACGCCGGTCATGACGAGGGGGGAAAACTCTCCTCGCCCGGCGAGCGTCAGCACATCACCATCCTGCTCGATCGCCACGGGCAGGTCGAAGTCCCCCTCGGGGCTGCTGATCGACAAGACCCAATCTCCGGCCAAGTCCGTTTGGGCCGCTCCCTCCGTCGCAGCCGACATCAACAAAGCGGCCACGACAGTACATAAACCTAAAAATCTCATGATGTCTCCTCGACCCTTACAGGCTGGCGAAAATCGATTCCATCTCCGTCTCGGTACAACCCAGGAGGATCTCCCGGACATAACCGCCTTGCTCCCTCACGACCTCGTGGCCCGCGATCGCCTCCTCGCACCCTGCCTCCTCCACGAAGCACTCCCACCACTTGTCGGCCTCCCTCAACCCCTCGGAGGCCTGAAGGCAAATCGCCGACGGGGGAACTTCAAGACAACTCTCGTATTCGGTAGCGTCACCGAGAGCCGAAACGCGCGCAGTACAGTCCGACTCCTCGAGAAAGGTGGCTTCGGTCAAATGTAGCTGAGTTAGCGCCGAGACCATGATGAAGCCGGTGCCCAGCGGGGCACTCATGGCGGCCGCGGCCGGTTCGGCCGCCTCGGCGCCCTCGGACGAAAGGCTCGAGGACCCGTCGGAAGCCTCGGAGCCACCACACGCGGCGACACTACACACGACGCCCAACAGAAACGTGGCGCTCAAGCCACCTCTTCGGAAATTATTCGATTCTACGTACAACGGGGTCATCGCTCGTTTCCTCCGATATATAAGCAGGCCGTCGATACCTTTTTCGCGGCTATCAATTACGCCGCTTCGGGTGACCGGGCAAGGGGACCCGGATTCCCTCACCAACACCATCGCGCACGCCACCTTGGAGACCGCCGTGGAGACCGTGGCGAAACGACTTGACTCCCAGTTCACTCAAAAAAACGGGGGCACGGCCACATGAGCCCTGCCCCCGTCGTTCATCTGCCCGCCGGCGAACCCCGCCCGGCGAAACCGCCGACCTGGGCCTATGGCGACCCGACGTAGGGCGTCATCAGGTGGGCCTCAGGCGTGCCGGCAGCCATGATAAAAGCACCACCAGCATCGCGGTTTTCAGGAAAGCCCGTCGACGCCATCGTGGCGCCCGGCATGGCGACGGTCATATGGCTTCCAGCGTTCATCTGATCCGCGCCGCTCACGGAGATCCACACCGACCCAAACACCACCATGGCTCGTGTGCCGTTTTCCTGGTGGGCGGCCACAATGGCGCGCCTCCCGGCGGCGTCTCCACCCTCCGCCGCGACCTGCCTATTCTGCGCGACTCTCTCCAGGTTTCCGAGAACCGTGCACTGCACTGCGAACGGCCGTTGGCCCGGGTCTCCGGACCGGTCGTAGCACACCAGCTGGCTCGTGCCCTCTTTGATGGTCTCCCAGGTGTAGTCGGCGTTCCACCGGACCACCGAAGCGGCGTCCCGGCCCCGTGCGGGGGCGGCCATCAGGGCACGCTCGATCGTCTGTGCTGTGGTCTGTGCTTCCGCACCGGCCGAGACCGTCAACACACTGAGGACGGCTAGAATGATACGCTTCATTGAATGACCTCCATATGACCCGATGGTTACAGATCCGACCGCAGCCTAAATGGCGTCGGAATAATTATGAACCGGACACCCATGCTACGCGCATGGATGGGGCTTGTCTACCTACCCTATATTGATCGGACCCCTACCTCCTGGACGCCTCTGCCCCCATGCGAGTCTCTCTCTTCGTCACCTGCCTCGGCGACCGTTTTTTCGCGAACGCGGCGGCCGACGCGGTTCGCCTGCTCCGCTCGTTGGACGTCGAAGTCGATTTCCCCAAGGATCAGACGTGTTGCGGCCAGCCGGCATGGAACGCGGGGGACGTGCCTGAGGCTCTTCGGATGGCAACCCATACCGCCGAGGTCTTCGCCGACGCAGATTACGTGGTCCTCCCCTCCGGAAGCTGCACCGCGATGCTGCGCTGCACGTACCCACGTCTGCTCGAAGCCCCCGCGGTTGCCGAGCGCTCCTATGAGCTGGCCGAATTCATCGTGGACGTCCTCGAAGTCACCGAGCTCGGCCGTGGTTTGGAGGGACGGCGGCTGGCCTACCACCACGGGTGCCACGCGCTCCGGGAGCTCGGTTTGGAAACGCAGCCCGTGCGACTTCTCGAATCCGCGGGGGCCGGTGTGGTCCCCTGGGAGATGGATCAGGAGTGTTGCGGGTTCGGGGGGCTCTTCTCGGTGAAGAATCCGGAAGTATCCGTCGCGATGGCGGACCGGAAGCTGGACACGCTTCCCGATGTGGAAACCGTGGTATCGGCCGACGGCGGGTGTCTGCTCCAGCTGGACGGTCGCGCGCGCCACCGAGGGTTGCCGATCCGCTTCAAGTCGTTGGCTTCGGTTCTGTGGGAGGCTCGCCGTGGAGGTGCATAGCGGCGACTACCGCGCCCGCGCCCGCCGCATCATCGAGGAGACCCCCGAAGTTCGGGAGGCGGTGACCGCTGCAACCCGAACGTTCGTGGAGCATCGGCTGGAAGCGTTCGCCGACCTCGACGAGGATGCCCTGAGCCATTGGGCGGAGCGGGTGAAAAGCCACGCGCTCACCCACCTCGCGGACTATCTCGAAGAGGCGGAAGCTCGGCTCGTCGAGCGGGGAGCCCACGTCCACTGGGCCGAATCGGCTTCGGATGTCCACCGAATCCTCGAGCGCATCGTGCGTGACAACGGCGTAAAGAAGGTGGTGAAGGCCAAGAGCATGCTCAGCGAGGAGGTGGGTCTGAACCCCTTCCTAGAATCCTGTGGCGTGGAGGTGCTCGAGACCGATTTGGGCGAATACATCATCCAGCTCTTCGGCGAGCCGCCCAGCCACATCGTCGGACCGTCGATCCACAGGAGCCTCGACGACATACGAGCGATCTTTCACGAACGGCTCGGTACCCCGCGCGACGCGTCCCCGGAACGCCTTGCCGCAGCTGCCAGGGAGCTCCTACGGAACGCCTTCCTCACCGCCGAAATGGGAATCAGCGGCGGTAACTTCCTGGTCGCCGAGACCGGCTCGATCGCGCTGATCGAGAACGAGGGCAACATCCGGCTGTCGACCTCGGTGCCACGGATCCACGTTGCGCTGGTCGGGATCGAAAAGGTGCTCCCAAAATGGGACGACCTCTCGATCTTTCTCCAGGTCACCGCCAAGTCGGCTACTGGACAACCGGTGGGATGCTTCGTGTCGATCATCCAGGGGCCAGGAGGATCCGCCGCAGGTGAGCCCGATGGGCCGGAGGAGCTCCACGTAGTGCTCGTAGACAACGGACGTTCGCGCCTACTGGCGGATCCCGAGGTATGGGAGGCACTTCGCTGCGTGCGCTGCGGAGCGTGTCTGAACATCTGCCCCGTGTATCGGCAGACGGGCGGGCACGCCTACGGGTACGTCTATTCCGGACCGATCGGCGCCATTCTAGCCCCGGGGTTGGTCGGCCTGGAAGAGACGCTGCCTCTTCCGTTCGCATCCACGCATTGCGGAGCGTGCAAGGACGTGTGCCCGGTCCGGATCCCCATCCCCGATCTGCTGCACGTCTGGCGCAAGCGGGCCGTCGAACGCGGACTCACGAGCGGGGTGGAACGCTCCGTGTTGGGTCTCTGGGCCTCGGTCGTTACCCGCCCCGCACTCTTCGGGTTGGCGGAGAAGGTGGCGGGACTGATTCCGGATCAGGTCGTTCGACACCTCCCGATGCTCCGCGAGTGGAGCGCCGGCCGCGAGCTTCCCCGCGCGACCGGGCGAACCTTCCGTGAGCTCTGGGACGAGGGCATCGAGTGAGCGGCGACGCGAAAGAGGGCATCGAGTGAGCCGCGACGCGAGAGAGCGCATCCTGAGCCGGGTCCGGGACGCGAACCGGGATCGGGAACCCGTCTCGCACCCTGGCCCGCTTCCGGAGGCCGCCGAGCCGCCGGGGCCGTTCACACAGGCCGCCGACGCCGAAGTCGACGGGCAGACCGGGGTCGCCGATCCCGTCGATGCCTTCGAGAACCGCCTTCGGGCCGCGGGGGGTGAGGTCGTTCGTCTGGCCGACAAGGCCGCGGTCCGCGCTTGGCTGAAAGAATTTGCTTCTGAGTTCGAGAGCGTGTCCGTTTGCAAAGGCGTACCCCAGGGGCTCCAGCCGGAGCTCGCCGCCGCCGCGCCCTCGGAGGCGTCGCTGGGCGTGTCGCTGGCGGTGGGCGCAGCGGCTCAGACCGGCTCGCTTCTTCTTTCTTCCAGGGAGGGCCGCCAAGCCCAACTTCTCCCTCCAGTTCACCTCGTCTGGGTGCGAGCCCAAGACGTGCACACGACGTTGGGCGAAGCGTTACAGGCGTGTCGGGAAGATCTTCCGGCAACCCTCGCTCTTCACTCCGGTCCGAGCAAATCAGCCGACATTGGCCAAATTCTCGTGACGGGGGTGCACGGTCCTGGCCGAATCATCGCGGCGATTCTGGGGGCGGATGCATGACGCTGCATCTGAATCTCGGACACGGCCTCACTCTCGGCTTCACCCTCGGACTCATCCTCGGCTTCGACGCCCCGACCGCGGCCCAAGAGATTCTGCCGATGCCCGTAGCTCCGGAGGTGGTCGCTCGGGACGATCAGGGCCGGACCACAGTGCGTGCCACCCGGCTGACTCAAGAGATCCGCCTGGATGGCCGGCTCGACGAGGAAGTCTATCGAACCGTCCCGCCGATCACCGGTTTCATCCAGCAGCTCCCGGACGAGGGGGCTCCCGCCAGCGAGCGGACCGACGCCTGGGTGTTCTTCGACGAGACCAGCCTTTACGTGTCGGCGCGGGCGTTCGATTCGGCGCCGCCCAGTGAGTGGGTCGCGAACGAGATGCGTCACGACGTCATCCAGCTTCGCCAAAACGATTCGTTCTCACTCCTCCTCGACACGTTCCATGATCGACGCAACGGTGTGGCGTTCCTGGTGACCCCCATCGGCGGGTACTCCGACTTCGCCATCACCAACGAAGGGAACGTGAACACCGACTGGAACGTCGTCTGGGACATGCGGACCGGACGCTTCGACGGCGGCTGGACCGTCGAAATCGAGATCCCATTCAAGTCACTCCGGTATAGACCCGGTGAGACGCAGGTGTGGGGCATTCAGCTGCGCCGCATCATTCGTCGCCGGAACGAAGCGGCCTACCTGACGGCGCTACCCATCTCCGCGGCCCGCGGTAACAGCGTGATCGCCGGACTCTGGCGCGTGTCCGAGGCCGCTACGCTCGTCGGACTCGAAGTGCCTCCACTGAGCATCGACGCGGAGATCAAACCCTACGGGATCGCGGGACTGCGGACCGATCTCAACGCGAGTCCGCCGATCGAAAACGACCCGGACGCCGACGTCGGATTCGACGTGAAGTACCGCCTCACCCAAAACCTGACCGCCGACTTTACCGTCAACACCGACTTCGCCCAGGTTGAAGTCGATGAACAGCAGGTGAACCTGACCCGGTTCAGTCTCTTCTTTCCCGAGAAGCGCGAGTTTTTTCTCGAAGGGCGCGGAAACTTCGACTTCGCACCGGGTGGCGGTAGGGGTCCTGGCGGCGGCGCTCCGACGCTCTTCTTCAGCCGACGGATCGGTCTACAAGACGACCAGATAATTCCGATCACCGCCGGTGGCCGCGTGACCGGCAAAGTCGGCCCTTTCGACGTGGGGGTGCTCAACATTCAGACCGGAGATGAAGCGATCTCCGGAGCAGAATCCACCAACTACACCGTCGTTCGGGTCAAGCGGGACATTCTGCGTCGGAGTACGGTTGGGGGCATCTTCACGAACCGCTCCAGATCGCTCCTCGGCGACGGGTCGAGCCAGGTCTATGGCGTGGATGGCAGGTTCGCCTTCCAGGACGACTTCAGCTTCACCGGCTACTTCGCAAAGACACGGACACCGGCCGGGAACCGAGAGGACCAGAGCTACCAGGGAGCGTTCGACTATACCGGGGACCGATACGGATTGAGCCTCGGCGAGCTCCTGGTGGAGGACAACTTCATTCCCGAAGTCGGCTTCGTTCGCCGGGATAACTTCCGCCGGCGATCAGCCACCGCCCGGTTCAGTCCGAGACCCCGCTCGATCGACCTGATTCGGCGCTTCGTCGTAAGTGGCCGGTTCGAACATTTCGTCACCGCCGATACCGGCGTGCTCGAGACGCGTGAGAGTCAGATACTGCTTGAATCGGAGTTCGAGAACAGCGACCAACTCAGTTTCTTCTTCAATGACAACTACGAGCTGCTGACCGTCCCCTTCACCATCTCGCCCGGGGTGACGCTCCCCATCGGAGGATACAATTTCCGAAACCTTCGAGCGTCGTACAGATTCGGCGCCCAAAGACCCCTCAGCGGCCAAATCACCGTGCAGACTGGGAGCTTTTGGAGCGGTGACAACACGGCGGTCTCCCTCAGCCGCGGTCGAGTCGAAGTCACCCCTCAGCTATCGGTCGAGCCGAGTGTCTCGTTCAACTGGGTGGACCTGCCCGAGGGCTCCTTCAACACACAGCTCCTCAGAACGCGGTTCACCTATACCGTCACACCGCGAATGTTTTTCAGCGGCCTGCTGCAATACAGCTCGAGTGGCGACTCGTTCAGTACGAATTTCCGTTTCCGGTGGGAGTACAGTCCCGGAAGCGAAATTTTCGTGGTCTATTCCGAGGACCGCGATACGGATCCGCTGATGCCTGACCGTTTCACGGAGCTTCGCAACCGCGGACTCGTCGTGAAGATCAATCGGTTGTTCAGGCTCTGAGGGATCGAGGTTCGGCTAAGGGAGGTCTTTTCAGGCACGAGGGACCAGGAGCTGCCATGGGCTTGGCGGACGCATCAACGTAGATCTGACGTTGCGTGTCTTGGAGGTATCAGCAGTGTGAAAGGCACGGAGGCTCGTTTCGGAAGGGGAATCACATGAGAAGGCTCATCCTAGGAGTTGGCGCGATCATTCTGTCGTTGGCGTACTTCGCGGAGCCGGGCGTTGCCCAAGACGTAAATGACCTGGCGGGTAGCTGGGAGTTCACCGTGGAGGCACCGCAGGGTGGCGGCGGCGGGCGCGGTGGTGGTGGCGGCGGCCGGCGCGGTGGTGGTCCCGGTGGGCCGTTTGGCGGCCCCCAGACGCTGATGCTTACAGTCGAGGGTGAGATGCTGGAGGGCGCCCTCGAGGGACAGGGCGGAAGCATCGAACTGAAAAACCTCGTGCTCGAGGGCAGCAAGATCACCTTCACCGTGGAGCGCGAGACCCCGCGCGGCACGTTCGAGCTCACCTACACCGGGGAGGTCGACGGGAACACGATGGCCGGGACACTCGAAGGCCCGGGGGGGCGCTTCACGGTCAACTGGACGGCCACCCGAACGGAGAACTGACCGGCTGGGTTAGGTCCGCGCCCGGCGGTCCGGCGACCTTCTTTGGGGTGGCACTATTCCTCTGGTGGACTTGCCATCATTGCGGCACCCGTACCGAGGAGACGCGTGACGCGGGTCAATCCGGTCGAGGTCTCGAGCGCATAGGAGCCTCGAGCCGCCGAGAAACTAAACGGGCCCGCGCCTCGTCCGTTGGTATAGGCACATGGACGATGGTTCGGACGTTGGAGACCTGCAAATGATGATGGACGTAATAAGCCGATACCTCGAAAGCCTCTCCGCCTTTTGGGTCGGTCTGGCCGGTGGCGGACTCTTCAAACTGATCCTGATCTGCTGTCTCATCTTCTGGATCTGCGGCGGGCGGATGCGATGGCGTTGCCATCGCCGTTGGGGTCGTTGCCGGCACTGTGGGTGCCGGTGTGGCCACTGTCCATGTGGGGCGGACGAGGACGCAGACGACGAGGAGGGGCACGACAAGGGCGAAGAGACCGAAGAGGGTGGGGCCCCTACTCCACCCTGAACGCCACCATGGGATCGAGACGGGACGCCCGCTGAGCGGGGATGATGCAGGCCGTTACCGCAACCACCGCGAGTACCAGGACGATCGTCCCCAGCAAGAGCGGGTCGGCGGCGCTGGTCTGGACCACAAGGCCCTGAAGCAGCTGACCCACACCGACGGCACCGGCGAGCCCGATTGGAAGGCCGATTCCCAGCTGGATAAGAGCCCGGCGCAACACCAGCCAAGTCACGTCGCGAGGCTGCGCGCCGTGCGCGACCCGAATTCCGATTTCCTGAGTCCGCTGAGTGACGGAGTGCGCCGTGACCGAATAGAGCCCCACGGCCGCAAGGAGGAGCGCGACACCCGCGAAAACGGTGAACATCAGGCCGAACACGCGGAAGGGCCATCGCTGATCGGCGAGCATTTGCTCCATGGTCTTGATGTCGAAGAGGGGCAGGTCAGGCTGGACCGCCGACATAGTCTCTCGGAGGAGCGGTGTCACAGTGGCCAGGTCGGCTGAGGTCCGTACCAAGAGTGCAACCCCTCTGACCGGGTTCGAGCGCAACGGCATGTACACTACGGGATCGGGCTCCAACTCCTGTAATGACCGCTGGCGGATGTTCGGGATTACACCCACGATCGTAAGCCACTCACGCTCCGGACCATCGGGGTCCGGCTCGCCGAAACGAACGCGACGGCCCAGAGCATCGTCCCCACCCAGATGAACCTCTGCGAATCGCTCGTTGACGACGGCGACCTCAGAACCGGGAAGACCATCATCCGGACCCAACCAACGACCCCGCACCATCTCCAGCCCAAGCGCGTCGAGGTAGCCGTCGCTCACCCACAGCGTAGTGGTGCTCGGAAGCACCTCACCGGTGTCGCCACTGCCACCGTCGACCTCCACCGGTTGAGACCGTCCCCCGCTGAGCGGTGGCGCAGTGGTGAACGCACTCGCTTGGATCGCGGCGACACCCCGAAGCCGATCCTCGAGCTCCTCGTACAGCTCCCTACGGGGCTCGGGCTCGGGATACTGGGTCAAGGGGAGATACAGCTGCATGGTGAGCAACCGAGATGTCTCGAAGCCGGTATCCATCGAGGCAAGCTTGAGGAAGCTGCCCATCATGAACCCCGCCCCGGACAGTAACACGAGCGTCATCACGATCTCGCCCACGATGAGGAGATCGGCCCACCGACGGGCGCGCCGCCCTCCGCTGCTCCCACGCGACCCCTCCTTCAGGACCTCGTTCACATTGGTCTTCGAGACTTGCAGCGCGGGGACCAGACCGAACAGGACGGCCGTCGCGAGGCACACACCCGCCATGTAGACGAACACGATCGGGTCCATAGTGAACTCCATCCAATAGGGCTTCCCCACGTTTTGCGTGACCCCATCGAACCATCGAACGCCGGCAACCGAAATCAGGAGGCCTGCGACGCCCGCGAGGATCGCGAGCAGGACGCTCTCGATCAGGAGTTGCCGCACGATCCGCCCGCGTGTGGCGCCGAGCGCGACGCGCACCGCGATCTCCCGTTCACGATCCGCCGACCTCGCGAGGAGCAGGTTCGCCACGTTTGCGCATGCGATCAGGAGCACAAATACTACAGCTCCCATCAACATCAGGAAAATCACCCGGATTTCACCCTGGTTCTCTTGTTCCTGGAAGGACATCAAGTTGAACCCGAGATCCCGGTTCGCCTCCGGGTACGCGTCGGCGAGACGCCGACCGAGCCCCTGCAGCTCCTCCCGTGCCCTTTCGACCGAGACGCCGGGGGCCAAACGCCCGACGACCTGGAAGCCCTGGCCATCGCGGCTCTCGACCTCCGATTCGGGCGGGAGCATGTGAAGGGGGATCCACAAGTCCGTGTTTTGGGGGAAGCGCATGTTCGGGGGCATGACGCCGATCACCGTTGCGACCAGGCTGTTCACCCTGATCGAGAGCCCCAGGATGCCGGGGTCCCCACCGTAGCGGTTCTGCCAGACCGTGTGCCCGAGAAGCACAGCCGGCTCGGCGCCCTCGCGATCGTCCTCATCCACGAAGTCCCTGCCCAGGACGGGCTGCTCGCCAAGCATCCGAAAGAAGTTGCCGGACACGTAAGCACCCACGATCCGTTCGGCGGGTTGCCCGTCATCGGCGAGGTTGACAGTCGAGTTGAGGTTCGCGGCGAGGCTCTCCAGCGTCCGCGCTTGTTCCCGCAAATCCAGGTAGTTCGGGTAGGTGACCCCGGAACGCTGGTTCTGCTCGTTCTCGGCCCAGATGGCTACAATGCTCTCGGGATCATCGAAGGGGAGCCCACGGAACAGGACCGCGTTCACCAAGGTGAACACCGTCGTGTTGGCGCCGATGCCCAGAGCCAGGGCCGTGGCGGCGGCCAGCGTGAACCAGCGCGCCTTCGCCAGAAGACGCAAGCCGAACTTGATGTCTTGCCAGAGATCCATGCGGTCCCTGCCGGACGGGGAGTGTTTAGATTGCCGCGCGCGACCCCTTTCTCCCAGGAGTCCTAGGAGGCCTTACGGAAACATGCCGTCGGAGGATTCAGGAAACACGATCACGAAACGCTCAACGGCACACCTGCTCAGTCGTCCCGCGCCAGGAACGCTGAGATGGCCTCGGTCATCACAGTACCCGAGCAACCCTGGAACGCGCTGAGGTGGCCGCAGTCGTCGTCCAAAATGACGCTCTGGGCGCCAGCCAGCTCGGCGAACTCCAGCGCCGGACCGGGAGTCACCAGGTGGTCGACGGCGTCCACGATCACGAGCAGCTCGGCCTGGATCGCCGCGGCCGCGGCCGCCATGTCACCGCCATGCCCTCGCGAGATATCCAGGTTGATCATGGCACGGAGCTGAGTCGCGATGTTCTTGGTGCGCCCCTCCGACAAGCTCTGAACGCTTTGGCGTGCTTGCTGGGCCAGGGATGCCTGAACCGTCGTCCGGTCGGTCACCCGGGCGTGGTATTCCGGCGAGTTCAGCGTCAACATCGAGAGACCGGAATATACCGCCGCAGCTTCTTCGCACTCGCAATCCTCAAACAGCTCGAGCACTCGCAACTCGGTCTCCCAGCGCGCGATGTCATACGGCCCCAACCGGGGTGAGCCGATGATCGATACCGCTTTCCCGAAGAAGTCGGGGTACTCGACGAGCCACTGGAAGGTCTGCATGCCACCCATCGAAATGCCCATGACCGCGTAGAGACCGTCGAGCTCGAGGACGTCGGTCACCAGACGGTATTGCGAATGCACCATGTCGCCGATGGAAACCAGCGGGAACGCCTCTCCACCCTGGGTGGAGCTGGTGGTGGGGGAGGTCGAGACGCCGTTCCCGAAGGCGTCGACGACGATCGTGTAGAACCCCCCGAGGTCGATCAGCCCCGAGCCGAGGATTCCAGTCCAGGCGGCCGAATTGCCGCCGAACCAGGTCGAGATCAGAATGGCGTTGTCGCGGGCCGCGTTGAGCTCGCCGTAGGTGCGGTACCCCAGGTCGCACGGCGCGAGCACTTCACCGCTCTCCAGGGCGCACTCCCCCAACTCCGCGAGCTGCAAATCCTGAGCTTGCAGTGGTAAGGCGATTAGCGCGGGGACGATCCAGAGTAGCTTTCGAGCGAGCATGCGTGCCTCCCAGGTGTGGTGCGCCGAGATGGGCGGGGTTTCGATAATGGGGTAGTCGGTGCCGGAGCGCACCTGATGGACCCGGGGGGGGCGCACGGGACGTCCTCGTGTGACCCCTCAGGCCGTCTTCGTGAGCCGTGCGACCACCTCCTCGACGACGGCGTCCGCCCTCGCCTCGATCTCGGCCCGAGTCTGATCCTGGATCGGGTGTGGCACGAACACGGCCTCCAGATCGGGCCGCCCCAGGCGGCTCGCCTGCACCCTGGCAGCGGTGCGAAAAACGTCGGTAGCCAGTGGTACGGAGGGAATCCCTTTTTCTTCGAGTCGAACGCTGTCGTGCAAACTGCACGTTGTGCAGGAGCCTCAGTCGGCCAGCGCTTCGATCACCCCATCCACGAACGCGAGCCTCTCCAGCAGGGCCCCGGGGGCGGGCTTCGTGTAGGTGGGCTTGGTCTCACGAACAACCTCCGCAACGCCGTACCGCTCCTTGAGGATCTGTTCCAGCCGATCCAGAAACGCCTTTCCCCCGGGTTTGCTGATGTCGAGCAGGGCGAGCCTCTTGCCCTCGAGGCTATCGAGCCGGGGCGCAGGCGACTGCGGGGCCCGGGCGCGTTCATCGAGGGGGTTCACCAATGTGGACATGGAATCTCCTTTTTACACGTTCCTTTCCGTGCTAACCACTCCGTTCCTGTGCTAACCACTCTATTCGCGGGCTAACTACTCTGTTCGCGTGGTTACCACTTTGTTCGTGTGCCTACCATTTCCTACCATTTCACCGGATAGGTCACCATCTGAGAGCCCTCTGAGCCCGACAGCCACCCCCCCACCACCGCGGAGAATTTTCCGGCCGTACCACCCGCCACGATGATCCGAATTTGCGACGGGTCCTTGAACTTACGGTAGTGGGGCTCGCCGTCGATCAGAACCTCCTCGTAGGTATCACGTTGCTGCGTGCCCTCCGTGCCCTCGTGTTCGAACGCCCGCAGAGGCACGCCGGTGTGCTCGAAGAGGAAGTCCCGCGCGTCGCGCTTGGTGAATCCGTCGGAGTGCAGGGTCGCCGCGTGCTCCGGGCACAACACGACCACCGCATCTACCCGGCCGCATCGCCTCCAGCTCCAAACCATGGAGAGCGTGGCGGCGATCGTGCGGAGCACACCGGCCCCGGTTCGAGCCGTGTGTTCGCTCACCTCCGTGAGCCCGCCGGCGGCGAACAGCGTGACCGTGCTCTCGTCTTGACCGAAACCGAGCTCCACGTGGAGCGGCTCCCACGGGCTCTCCTCGTGATTCTCGGCCACGCAGTACGAGAAGCGTCCCGGGTGCCCGAGCGCCGACATGTCGATCTCACCGGGAAGGGCACCGCCCAGGTTCGCCATCACGAGTTGGAGCGCCCGGCCCACGGAGCTGTTGGCCCGGGCCACGTTTCCGAACACCCCAGCCCCGCTCGCGAAGCCCAAGCGCGCGGCGGCCGGCCCGCTCAGGATGATCAACGGAGTGGCCGAGTGCGTCGTCGCCTGTACCCCGTGCAGGTTGAAGCGCTCGTCGCAAGCGGCCCTGATCACAGGGATCAGAACCTCCATGTACTCCGGCTTGCAACCCGCCATCACCGCGTTGGCGGCAATTTT
>JADFMD010000037.1 GCA_022564055.1 Gemmatimonadota bacterium | reverse complement strand
CGCCATCCTTCAGGCGACGGGGAACCTCCAGGCGACCTACATTTGGCTTGCCATCCTCATCGGGCACATGACCCGATGCGCGCTCAGCGTCATCCGATTCCGACAAGGAAAATGGCGCGAGATCAAGGTGAACATCGAGCCGGCAGGGTCCTAGGCGAGCGGGGGCGCCGCGGGGTGGCCCGCTCGGGGTGCGACAACAGCGGCACCGGGGCCGCGGTCACACCCTTAGAGCACAGGCCTCCGCACCGGCCGCAATAAAAACAACCCTTCCTGCATGCTGGTCACGACGACCGTTCCACTCTCGAAGAACGGATAGGCCGTCCATGCGCCCGACATGGTCGGCGGATTCCCCTCATAGGGAGTGGTGTCGAAGAAGCCGATCTCAACCGGATTCTCGGGATCACTGATGTCCAAAACCCGGAAACCCGCTTGGTAGTTGGCCTGGTACATCCGGTCTCCCTTGATGTACAAGTTGTGATCCGTCGCATTCGTGGACCCGAAATATTCGGCCACGAGCACGGGATCATCCAACTCGGCGACATCCCACACGAGGGTGCGGGTACGCGCGGCCAGTCCCGTGAGCTCGTCGAGCTCGTCGTTCATGTAGTAGTACCGTTGGTCCTCGGTAAGCCACCCCTGGTGGATGTAGGCCATCCCGGGGTAGGTGGCGGAGGCGATCGGAACCGGATTTTCCTTGTCCGTGAGGTCCACGATCCGAAGCGCAGTTTCGTTGGACGCGAAACAGATCTGGCGCCCCCGAAAATTACTATCGGGCCCGCTGTACTCCACACACTGAGCATCGTGCGTCCGGCCCGCCCACACGAGGCCCTCCGTGTCGGTGTAACATCCTGCAAACGTCGGCGAAAGCGGGACACGGATGTCGATGATGTGCAGACCACCCCCACAGGGGTCACCCCCACCCGACGCACCGACGGAAAAGGCGAAACCACTTTGAGTATCGATGACGAGGTTATGGGCGGAGGCAATTCCATCGTAACGCGCGTCGGCCGTCAGCGTCACCGGTGTTTCCGTCACATTCCGGAGTCTTCGGAGGTCGAACACCGGCATGCCGGTATCGCCGGCTCCGATGAAGAACGCATGGTCTGCGTAGACCTTGATGTCCTGGGCCGTGCCACCCTCCGCCGCCAACAGACCGACATACACGGGTAGAGATGGGTCCGTCACGTCGACGATAGCCGCCCCGCCCACACGCCCGACGAGCGCATACTCGCGGCCGGTCTCCGGATCGGTCCATCCCCAAATGTCGGTTATGCCGGCGGCCAGTTCCCGACTACCCGGCGAGAGCCCCAATTCCGAGAGAGGCAGGAAGGCGAGCAGATCCACATCTGAACATTCGAACTGATCGGCCCGACCGTCGGTGCAGAGCACTTCCGCCCCCGTGATCATCGGAAGCGCCGCGGGGAGACTCAACCACTCACCCTCGCCCCACCGACCGTTCGGCGGGCGTGAAAAAACGGCGGCCCGGCCCTTTCCACCATCCGCACCTGGAGCTCCAGCGACCGCGACATCTCGGCCGATGGCCACCGTCGAACCGAGAGCGAACCCCGGCTCGACATCCTGGACCGAAAAGATCTCTACCGCCTGCCAGGCGTCCCCGCTACGGTTTCGCACGAACCGGTGAACCCCACCGCGGCCCTCGTCGGTCCCGGGCGCGCCGACCAGCAACTCGTTTTCTCGCACCATGAGGGAAGCACCAAAACGATCACCGATCATGCGCATTCCCGGCGCTATGCGGTCCTGCTCCGTCCAGGTTCGGCGCGCCTCATCCCACACGTACTCCACTACGATGCCGCGTGACTCGGTCGTTCCGGGGTGGCCGATCAGGGCCGCCTCGCCTTCGATCGCAACCGCAGCCCCAAAGCCGCTATTGGGGAAGGGACTGGGGGCGTAGATCAACACATCTTCTTTCCATTCACCGGAAACACGATCACGCGAGAAAATGTATACGGCGCCTGATGGCCCGTGCCCTGGCGCGCCCACGATCGCCACATCGCCCCTGATCATCAGCGAGGAACCGAACTGGTCGTCAGCCTGGGGCTCCGAGCGCTCCAGTTGGGCCCACTCGAACCACAAGCCGTTTGCGGTGTTCCGCTGGAAAACTCTCACGCCGCCGAGGCCCCCGATCGTGGCCACCAGCGCTCGCTCGCCATCCGTATCGACCACTCGTAGAGGTGGCTGGAGGATCTCCACGAGTGCCTCATACGTCCATAGGGCGTCACCACCATCGGAATCCATCCTGAGTGGCAGGCTCTGCATCCGGTTCCAGCGGCGTAGGGCATTACGCCGAAATACGTGGGCGCCCCAGCGCTCATCGGAATCACCAGCCGCCACGACCAGCATGTCCCCGGCGATGGCGAGCGAGGGGCTCAGACCCTCACCCGTCGACGCGCTTCCCTCGGCACCCAGCTTATCCACCAACTGCCAAACACCCTCGAGGTCCCTTGCGAAAACGAGGGCCGCCCCGGGACCCTGCCCGTACGATGGCTTGAGGACGAGCACATCATCGCCGATGACCCCCACCCCACGCCCGAACCCGCCTTGGGCAGCGAGAGAACTGAAAGCGATCGCAGGGAGAAGGACCGCGAGGAAAACAGGGCGGAACATGGTGGCCATACGATTCCTTCGTTTCCGGGACAAACGTTTCCGGCCCCTTTCAAGAACGGGAGATGGAGAACAACACTCTGGCTTCCCCGGACCATTTACGCAAAGGAACGCCGGCCAAACGGACCTAATATATTCCGCAGGAGACTGAAAGGTGCCCCTCGGGTCGGGCCCATTGCGCCCCCGGCCCTTTTTCGGCAAGGTCGTGACGGGGAACCGATAGGGACCGCTGGGGGATTGGATTTTTCGGACCTACGTGCCCAGCGCGACCTAAGACCACGCGCGACCTACATCATCGAGGAGCGACCGGCGAATGGGCGAAAGCGGAAAGGGCGTCATGAAAGCGATCCTGATCACCCTGGGCGTTACCGTGGTTCTCACCCTAGGGACGTGGCTCATACTTGGGTCCGAACCACGCCTCGGGCCGGCCGACGGGTTGGAGCTGTCCGGCCTGGATACGGGAAGGGTCGAGGTCGGCGACATCGCTCCGGATTTTTCGCTGATGAGCTACGCGGGCACCGTGACCACCCTCTCGGATTTCCGCGGTGAGAAAAACGTGGTGCTCGTTTTCTACCGCGGCCACTGGTGACCCTTTTGCGCCCGTCAGCTCGGGGAGCTGAGAGAGCTGCTGTCTCCGGAGCAGAGAACCACCACGGAGATCCTTGCCATCTCGGTGGATGAACGCGCGGAGCAGCAGATGATGATCGACCGGGTTGCGGCCGAGGATGGGATGGTCATCGAGTTTCAGCTCCTGGCCGACCCGGACAACGCCGTCATCGACCGCTACGGCATCTTCAACCCCGATGAATCGCAGAGGCGGGCGGTTCCGCATCCCACCGTGTTCGTCATCGACAAGCAGGGCGTGGTGCACTGGAAGTTCATCGAGATCAATTTCCGGATTCGGCCCACGAACGAGGACATCTTGACGGCGGTGACGGAGCTGGAGTAAGCGCAGCCCCACGCACCCGCCGTCAAAGGCCCGCTTTCACCTTCATGTACCCGCCTCTATCGTGGTGAAGGCGATCGCGAACGGACAGATACCCACCGGTATCGTGACGTCGACCTCGTAGGCGCCGTCGTGCCGATTGGCCGTGGAGGGGTTCTGGCAATCGGGCGTCAACGTATAGAGCCTCCCCGCCTCGTCGAAGCCCAGGCCGGACGTGCTGGGAATGCCACCGGGCGCCAAGGCCTCCGCCGGTCCCAGGATGAAAGCGTCCAGGCTGGTATCCCATACCGCGACGCCGTAGGAGAAGGCGCCCACGAAGGCCCTGGCCGAGGGACCCAGCGCCAGGCTCCCAGGAAAATCACCAAATCCTGGGTGGTGCCCCACCTCGGTAAGGCTGGTCAGGTCCACCACGGAAAGGGATCCGTTCGACGATCCAAACGATCCGGAGTGCACGATGTAGAGCCGGCCATCCGCGCCCACGCCACCCGCTGCGGCGTTCTCGCCGCTCAGTATAATGGTGGACGTCACCGTAAGACTCTCGATGTCGATGACCGACACCGTCGCCGGGCCATCGGGTGAAAAGAACTCGAGCTCCGCGTTCAGCACGAAAGCCCGCCCTCCCTCGACCACAACGGCCTGTGGGTATCGGCCCACGGTAATCTCGCCCCCGCTGGTACCGGCGAAAACGTTGATCGGCGTCACCGAATTCAGATCGGGGTTCGCGACCAGCACGATGGAATCGTTCAAGAAGGCAGCACCCGTGGCACCGGAGCCCTGGGGGAGTCCGATCGTCAGGCTCAACAGCCCCTCCCTCAGATCCACGACCGCAACGGCAGGAACGATTCCGAGCGGAATCGCCGCGATATTTCCCCTCACGGCCATCGTGACCGGGCTACCCTCCGGGCCGAGGCCGACGATCCGAGTCTGCGTCGGGTTCTCGACCTCGAAAATCGTGAGGCTCACCTCCGTGCTGGAGAGTACCACACCCACTTCGGCGGTTTCGAGGGGCAGCGGCTCCGTGCCGTCGCCGAAGCAGGCCGCCAGGAGCAGGGCCCCCAGGAGCGGAGCGCTCGAACACCTCCGCCCTCGGGATCGCCTTCGCCCCGAAGCCCGTCCCAGCAAAGGCAGCGACTGAAGTCGGAGCGAGAGGTTTCTTCGTGCTTCATCCTTCATTTCAGGTCCTCCGGTAAAGTGATCAGGAAATCGGACCGACCCGGAGCTCCACACGGAGCGTCCGACCCGGGTCGGGATAGGCGAAGATCAGAGCGTCGGTGACGTTGAAGAGACGCTCGATTCTCAGACGGCTTTCTGCGCTCCAGCCTCCGAAAAGCCAGCGGTATCCCACGTCGAAGTCCGTCACCCAGAATCCGGCCAGCTCGTTCACGGGCGCGGGCACGGGGAATCGGGCCCCGGTAAAGCGGGAGGCCAGACGCAAAGACCAGGGGCCCCGCTGCCATCCAGCGTTGACCGTAGCGCCGTAACGCGGGCGGTAGGCCACCTGGACGTCATCGGATCCGTCCCGGTCGTAGGTGGTGCGGGAGAGGCTGAAGCTCCCTCCCGCAGACAAGCCCGCCCGGGGTATCTTCACCTCCAGGCCCGCCTCTCCCCCGGACCTTCGAACGTCCGTGTTCCGGGGACTCCAGATAAAGCGGAAATCGGGGAGCCAAACGATCATCCCCTTCATGTCGCCTCGGTACGCCTCCGCGGATGCGTGCACCGCCACCGCCCCGAGCTCCCCGGCCCACGACACCTGGGCGGCGAATTCCGACGGCACACGCTCTGCCTCGAGGTCGGGGTTGGCCTCCACGCCCACGCCTTCTCGGAAGAACTGGTCCCCGAGGGTGGGAGGGCTGAAAGCGCTGCGGTGTGCTACGCGAAAAAAAACGGGGCTCAGCGGAAAGCTGAACGCTACCTCGTGGCTCGCGTGCCACCGATCGGTCCGCCCAACCCAGTGTCCGCGGATGGACGACGACACCGACCAGGCCCCCTCCGAGGGCGACCACATGCCCGAGGCACGCAACCCGAGGTCCGTCCGGCGTGGGGGGGCATCCGAGCTCAAGGCATCACCTTCCACGCTTTGTACGTCCAGATCGACTCCGCCGGACAAGGACCGGAGCACTCCGATGCCTGGGATCGCCCCCCCCAAAGAGACCCCCACCGCCTGAAGCACGGTGCGATCGTCATACGCAGTCCCGAATGGGGGATCGAAGTCACGAAAGCGAGTCGTCTGTCGAGTGGCGTACGTCCGCACGCTCAAGGCTCCACCCTCGGGGAGTCCCCTGTTCCAACTCGTGGAAAAACGCGTCCGGTCGAGCTCCTGTCGCGCGTCCGGCGAGGGGGCGAAGCTGCGCCCCGGAAGTCCCCTCTCGAGGGTCTCGAATCCCGCCGTCGCGCTCAAATCGCCGTCCCACAACGGGCCCGACCAACCGGTGCTCGCGCTCCACGTCACGAGATCGGCGTTGCCGCGGTAGGCCTCACCACCCCCGGCCTCCGCCGGGATGGTGAAGTCGAAACCCCCGTCGATCCCCCTGCCCTCCACCCGACTCTGCCAGTGGCCGTTCCAGAGCCCCCCGCCGCCGCCCACGCCGAGGCCGAACTGCTCGAGCGACCCGGCCCAAGTGGACACATGCCACGGCTCCGCGTCGCCCGAGGTCTCGAGGAGAATCACTCCGGCGGCCGCCCGGGGGCCGAAGCGAGCCGAGAGCGCGCCCAGGAGAACCGTCGCACGCGTGAGACTCCGGGCGGGAACGGTGGAGAGATCGGCCTCGCCGGTGACAGGGTCGTTGAGTGGCACACCATCGAGAAGCACCAGAACCGCGTCTGGATTACTGCCCCGCACGCTGACCCGCTGGGGGCCCCCTCTTGCCTGCTCCTGAACCACGATGCCGGGCACGTTTCGGAGCGCATCCCCCGCCGTCCGGGCACCCGATCCGACGATCGCTTCACGGAGGAGTACAACTCCTCCGGCGGACTCGACGGTGGCTGTGATCCCCGCGACTTCGAGCGCCATCGGAGTGAGCTCCAGTGAGACCCGGGCCACCACGCCGTTCTGGACCTCGACGTTACGGTGGGTGCGGACATATCCCAGCCGGCGGACCGATAACCGATAGGAGCCCGGCTCGAGCCCCCGGAGCCGGAACCCGCCGGAGGCGTCGGTCGAGGTTTTCCATGCACCCGGCTCGAGAAGGACCTCAACCGCGCCGAGCGGGGTCCCCGTGAAGGAATCCACGATCCGGCCGGAAAGCTCGCCAGGCCATTGGGTCGCCGCGGCCTTCGCTGGCAACGCCAGTGCAGCGAGTAGGGCCACGCCAGCACCCACCCGGACGGCACCGGCCCAGCCCGGGCGGCCACCGCGCATCGTAGACCGATAAAATGAAGAAACCCGCATCTCTTCCCCTCGAAGAGTGCTTGGCGACGCGGGCGCGCAGGTCTACTGACTGAGGGCGGCACACCCTCGCCTTCCCAGAGCCTGTCGGCTCCAGTGGCGTTCTCGAGGGGGCCTTTCCGGCGCAAAATGCGCCGAGCCCAACACAGTGGCGGGGCCGTGCCGGATTCTCACCGGCTTCCGAGATGCCTCGCCCGCTTTATTTAGTTGTCGGTGAGCAACCTATCGGAGCCCGCAAGGCCGTGTCAAACCAACGGCTAAAAGGAGCTCAATCCCGAGAATTCCTGGACCCGATAGAAGGCCCACTTCATCCAGGAATCATCCGCGTAGGCCTCATAGGGGACCGAAAAATGCCCGCCCTCGTTCGACCAGAGGCGTTCGAAATAGTCCGCCGCCTGGGCCGCCAGGCCCTCACCTGCCCGCACCAGGAGATCGGCTTCGAGGTTGTAGTCGCCAAGGTTTCTTCGGGTGAGGTTGGCAGACCCACCGAGCAGCGTGGTGCCCCGGGTGGTATGAAAGGCAAGCAATTTGGTGTGAAACTGCTCGCCGTGCGTATCGTACCATCGCACCTCGATTCCACCTTGCCCCGTCCCGGCCTCCCCATTCTCACCTCTGCCACCGCCCACGAGCTCCCGAGCCACCTGCCGGTTGGGAATTCCGCCCTTTTGGCGCCCGAACGCATCTTTGTTGGGATCGAGCAGAAGCCGCACCGAAGCACCGGGGTACCCGCGCCGGAGGAGTGGGTCGCGCGGCCGATTTGATCGCGCCGATCACGCGACGACTGGACAGATAGAACATCGCGACATCCACGCGGTCGCCCGCCCCCATCGCTTCCAATTGGTCGATCAGAGCGTTTCGAATTCCTCCCTCCGTCACGAGTCGAATGGTGCTGGCACTCTCCAGGTCGCCCCACTCATCCATCGCATAGGCGGGGAGGTCATGCCCGGAAAATGCCGCCACTGCCCGCTCGGATTCGAGAATGTCGACGCAGACCGGCCCCTGAATTTCGAACGCGATATTCGAGTGGAAGCTGCTCGCATCGTGTGGGTTCGCCGACAACACCATACACCCGTCCTCGGTGACGATCACCTTGCGATGATTCGCCTTCATGTTGAGCAACTTCAGGTACGATCGGAGTGTGACACGTTGGGCGGTGCTCGTGAGGGGATGCGGCGCGAAAGCGGGCCCGGCCGTGCCGAACCACTGCAGATAGGTCCGCCAAATCGACGAAAAAATGGGGTTCGAATCGCGAAGCCGGCGCAGGTCGGTGATGACGACGCGAACTCCGCCCTCTTCGAGTCTGCGTAGCGCCGTCGACGCATAGGCGCCGTAGAAGCTGTTGATTTCGTCCGTGATGAACGTGACGTCCAACGTCGGGACCGCCTGGCGCCGTGCCAGAAGCCGATCGGTGATTTCACTGGTTATAGGCCTGTATTCTCGATCGCCGGTGTGCTCCTCGTTGAAGAGAAACATGTCGATAACCACGAACCGGTCGGCCCGGTCGATCATTCCCAGCACGCGGTCGAAAATGACCTGCTCCGTCCGCTGGACACCGTCGCGAAGGTAGGTGACATCGGTCAGTAGTTCGAGCCGCGCGACCCTTCGCTCCGGGCCTGAGGTCGACAGACCCTCAGGGGGCCGCATCCAGACCCCCCGGACCATCACGATGACCCACCACACCGCCATCACGATCAGAGCGGCGCGAAAAACTCTACGACGCCGGGCCAGGATGGCGAGGAGCCTCTGAGGCCACGAAAATCTGCCGCGGCCGGGGTCACGCGCCGCACGGGGCGATTCGCCCGGCCCCGAAGCGTCGAGTGGCCCGGAACGGGGTCCCCTCGGAGTCGATCGCTCCATGGTCAGATCGTGCTCAAAGAACTTGTTGGAGAAACGGCGAAGCTGGGGCACATTTGAAACGTCGACTGTGATTCCCCTGGCGCACGGGACATACCATCAAGGACCTCGCCCCCGACATTGGGACGCTCGAACGTCGTGATCGCCAACGCTGGTGGATCGCGATTCTCGTCATACTCGTCCTGACGGCAGCGCTGATCGTATCAAACCTCCCCGAGCTTGTCGGCACGAGTAACGATTTCGTGACGGGAAACAGGACCTATCTGACAGGTCTCTTCGTGCTGGTCCCACTTTTCTGCCTGTACGTATTACAGACCACCGCCCATTCGCGAAAGCTACGGGCCCAGCTCATCGAGAACCAAACCAAGGACGACTTCGTCGCGATCGTCTCCCACGAGCTTCGTACGCCCCTCGCCACCATCTCAAACGTTCTCTCCAATGCCCTGGCGGGCGTCTGGGGAGAGCTCAGCGACGAGGCTCGTGCCGAGTTCAAGACCGGCCAAACCAACGCGAAGAGGCTGGCGAACGTGGTCAGCAACCTGCTCGACATGTCGACGATCCGAGCCGGTCGCGTGTCACTCGAAAAGTCACAGGTCGACATGCCAGGGCTGATCAACAGCGTCCTCGAATCGGTGAAGGCCAAAGCGAAGAAAGCCGGCGTCGCGCTCGAGATGTCACACGATCCGTACCTTGGGTTGGTCTTTTGTGATCCGGAGATAATCGTGCGCGTCGTCACGAACCTGGTTGGAAACGCGATCAAGTTCACCGGTGATGGCGGCACGATTTCCATCGAAATCCAAAACGGTATCGAAGACATCTTGATTTCCGTAACCGATACGGGAGATGGAATCGCCCCCGAGAACCAGGCACGCATTTTCGAGCGTTTTCAGCAGGTCGATCGCACGTACGGGACGGGAGAAAAAGGCACCGGCCTCGGGCTGACGATCTCGAAGGAGTTGGTGGAGCTCCACGGCGGGGCCCTCCGGGTGAGGAGTGAGCTGGAGGAGGGCAGCACGTTCAGCTTCACCATACCGGTTTATACACGAGAGGAGTTGCTGCGAGAGGCCGTGCACACCGAATTCAAGTTGTGCCATCAGAGCGATTACCTCTCCCTCATCGTTTTTGCGTTCAAGCAAAAAGAATTCGATGAATTACAGGCGAACAGTACCCCCAAGGAGTGGAAGCGCCTACTCGGAGAGGTGGAGACCCTGATCCGGCAGGTCGGGCGCAGTCTGCACGATACCGTCCTCCATTACGGGGATGGACGTATGATCATTTTCTTGCGCGATACGCCGAAGTCGGGAGCAACTGCAGTGCGTGACCGGATGGTGAGCGCGCTCACGCCCTATGGGGAGCAGTGCCCCTTCGTAATGGCGACGATTTCCTGTCCTGAGGATTCGGTGACCCCAGACGTCCTGGTTACGGACGTCGAAAACCTGGTCGAGGAGTTGGCTAATGGGTAAAAAGATATTCATTGCGGACGACGAGTCGGGCTTCGTGTCGACCCTGACGTCGCGGCTCGAATTCGAAGGCTTCGAGGTCACGACCGCACCCGACGGTAAGGCGGCCCTGGAGCTGATTCCGAACGAAATGCCGGACTTGGTGTTGCTGGACATCATGATGCCCGCCGTGAATGGCTATCAGGTGTGCCGCGAATTGAAGGCAAACCCCGAGACGAGCTCCATCCCGATCCTGATGCTGACAGCCAAATCCCAGGACAGCGATAAATTCTGGGGAACGGAGGCCGGCGCAGACGGCTATGTCACAAAACCTTTCGAGATGGAGGATCTGATCGAGGAAATCCGAGGGTTGCTCGACGGGTAATGCTACTTTGGCTTGTCTATGCCTTGTTGGGACCATTGGCCTTCTGGTGTCGGTCGTCTTCCTCCGGGAGACCTGGCGAGACCCGATCCAGTGAGACCGTGAGCTTGGGAGGATGAGTCGCACCGCCCCTTTGGATATGAGACGGAGTTCCACCCGCTGATGAGCACCCGGACTTCGCATCGGTGGTCAACGGCGGCCAAAAAAGTTACGAACCTGGCGGGTGAATGTGTTACGCTTGCCGGAGGTGACGCTCGAGCATCGGTTGATCCTTGTCGAAAACTTCTTCATGGAGTTGAAGCAGCGGGTGGCGATTCAGTGGGTTTGGAACAGTCCCGTCCAGTCCTCGCCCAACCTCATCATCACCCTTAGCTTCACCGCATGGGCACCTACTCGTGGGACCTCGACGGCAGGTTCAACACCGCTCTTTCCGAGTCCATACGTTATCCACGCCTACCCATCTGCTGCGAGTATCCGGACGCGTCCCTAGAACCGACAACTCCCACCGAAATTGGTCTGCTTCCGGACACTGAATCCGCCCTCGCCCTGACCCCGACATTGGGGCACGATTCGATTGGGGCACGATCCGAGAGGCGGCGGTGGATCCTCGCTAGAAGTGACATGAAGCCTCTTCTAACCCTTCTGACGCTCTTCTTTTTCGGCCCTACGGTCGCCTGGGCGCAAAATGACCCGAGCACCGAGGTCGCGATCCCGAATGAGCCGATCCTCTCCGGCCATTCGCACAACGACTACCTGCGCCAAACACCGCTATGGGACGCTCTATCGCTCGGGTTCATCAGCATCGAAGTCGATATTCATCTGGTTGAGGGAGCGCTCCTCGTCGGTCACGAAGAAGAAAATCTCGACGCGACCAGGACGCTTCAGTCGCTCTACCTGGATCCGCTAAGGAATCATGTGCGAGCGCACAACGGCTGGGTCTACCCGAGCGAACATTCGCTCGATCTCCTCATCGACATCAAATCGGACGCGAGGTCGACGTACGAGGCACTGCGTGGCGTGCTCGCCCAGTATTCGGAAATGCTCACTACCTACTCCGAGACCCAGGTTCAGACGAGAGCGATCTCGGTGATCGTGTCGGGGAATCGGCCGCGCGCATTGATGATGGCCGAGGCCGTGCGAATGACGAGCTATGATGGCCGGATCGAGGACATCGAGGACCTGGCAGCTCGCGTTCCGGCAAACTTCATTTCCATGATCAGCGACGATTGGGAAGACCATTTCAGCTGGCGCGGTTTGGGAAGTCTCTCCGACCGGGACTCCCGCCGGCTGGCGCAGAGACTCGAGACGGCTCACCGAAGCGGCTACCGCCTTCGGTTCTGGAACATCCCTGCCCCCGACCACCGACCCATCGAGGAAGTATGGAGTCAACTCCTGGATGCCGGCGTGGATCTGCTGAGCGTCGATGACGTGAACGCTTATCGGGACTTCCTGGTGAAGAGGGGGAGGAACGACTCCCCGGAACGACCCCATGGAGAGCCGACGACGATCCGAATCGGTGACGAGGCCTTCAGTGCGGGGGCTACTCGCCTGCCATCAATGCCGCCAGCTCCTCGACGGGCAGCGCCTCGCGTGGCTCGTCAGCGACGACCCGTCCCCTGCGCAGCACCACGAAGTGGTCCCCCACGGGGTGGGCGTGGTGCGGGGTATGCGTGACGAAGATCACGGCCACACCTCGGTCGGCCGCCGTGCGCACGTGCTGCAGGACACGCTCGGATTGCCGTACGCCGAGTGCCGCGGTGGGCTCGTCCAAGATGAGGACGCGGGCCCCGAAGTGGAGCGCCCTGGCGATCGCTACGGCCTGGCGCTCCCCACCTGAAAGGCTTCCGACCACCTGATCCGGATCCCGTAGCTCGATCCCCATCGCCGCGAGCTCGGCTCGCGTCTCTTCTCTGCAGCGCTCTACGTCGATTCGGCGCAACGGTCCCCGGCCACTCGTCGGCTCCGCGCCCAGAAAAAAATTCCGCCATACACTCATCAGCGGCACCATGGCGAGGTCCTGATAGACCGTCGCGATCCCACGGCTCAGCGCCTCCATGGGGGAGCGGAAGCGAACGGGCTCCCCGTCCAGCAGACATGCGCCCCGGGTCGGTGCGTGCACCCCGACCAGAATCTTGATGAGCGTCGACTTGCCTGCGCCGTTGTCACCGAGCAGGCACGTCACCTCACCGGCCCGCGCGGCCAGGGACACGTCCTCGAGCGCCACGACCCCGCCGAAGCGCATCGATACGTCCCGTGCCTCGAGGCGCGGTAGCGCGGCACCGTTCATCAGGAGGCCCGCTGCGCTCGGACGAGCACGTATCGGTTGACGAAGACCGCGAGCAGGAGCATCCCGCCGAGGAAGACCTGGAACCAGTCGGCGTCGATGCCGGCCATGACGATGCCCTGGCGGACCATTCCGAAGATGAGCGCGCCGAAAACCGCGCCAATGACCGTTCCGTACCCGCCGGTGAGCAGCGTTCCACCGATCACCACGGCGATGATCGCGTAGAACTCCTGGAGTTGCCCGCGCAACGCATCCGCCCCGGTGAAGCGCACCGCCTGGATGATGCCGACCAGACAGGCGCACAGCGCGCTGGTCATGAAGAGCCCGACCTTCACGCGCGCGACGCGCACGCCGACGTTGCGGGCCGCTTCCGGTTGGCCACCCACGGCGAGAATCCAGTTTCCCCAGGGCGTGCGCAACAGAACCCATGTGGCAACGGCAGCGCAGCCGAGCCACCACGCGATCGAGACCCGCAGTCCCGCGACTGGAGCACTCCCGAAGACGACCCTCGCGAACTCGTATCCGGCAACGTCGTCAAGACCCCCGAGCTGCGTCCGGCGGGTGAAGCCGCGAGCCGCAGCGATCGTCAGACCTCGTAGAATGAACAGCGTCGCGAGCGTCACGATGAACGACGGCAGCTGGGTTCGCACTACGGTGAGACCGTTCAGGAAGCCGATGAGCAGACAGATGACAACCGTCGCGGCGATCGCAGGCCAGACCGACCAGGCCGGCTCGGTCGTGAGCAGCATGACGGACATGCCGGAGACGCCCACGATCGAGCCTACCGAGAGGTCGAACTCCCCGCCGATCATCAAGAGTGCAACGCCCACCGCCAAGATTCCGAGCGGCGCCGCGGCGTTCAGGTAGGATGCCGTGCCCGCCATGCTCCGGAACGCCGGTCCGGCCGCGCCGGCAAGAAGGACCCAGATGAGCACGGCGCCCACCGCCGCCGCGACTTCGGGACGGGTGAAGATGCCTGCTGCGCGCCGACTCACCGCACACCGCGCCTCGTGAGGTCCATGACCTGCTGTGCGGTCTCGATCGTCACGAAGCCCGGTCCGGTCGGAATCGCGTGCCCTCCGCCCGGCACGGTGCCGGTCTCGAGGTACAGCGTGAGCAGGACGACAGGCAGGTAGCCCTGAAGATACTGCTGCTGGTCGATCGCGAAGTCGATCTCACCGTCTCGGATCGCCTCGAGCACCTGTGTCGAGAGGTCGAACGTCCCGAAGCGCACGTCGTCGACACGACCGAGCTCGCGAAGCGCCACGAGCGTGGGCTCCGCGGCGGTCGTGCCGAGCGTGAGAATTCCATCGATCGTGGGATCCGCCAGGAGCGCCCCCGCCACCCGCTGGCGCGTGTCCTCCGGGTCCGCGAGCTCGACGGCCAGCACCGAGACCGGCACCCCATGCTCCGCCAGCGCGTCCGTGAGCCCTTGACATCTCGTGTCGAGCGCGGCGTTGCCGATCTCCTGGTTCACGCACAGGACCCGCCGCACACCGGCTTCAGCGAGCCGCTCGCCCCCGCCGAAGCCCGCGTCGTACTCGGCCTGACCCACGTGAGCGAGGGCGCCGAGGGAGGCTGACGCGTCCCCCCCCGAGTTGATAGTGATCACCGGGATGCCGGCCTCGACGGCCGCCCGGATCGAGGCGCCCAGGGCGTCGGGGTCGGGCACCGAGACCACGAGACCGTCCGGGCGGGACGCGACGGCCGCGTCGATGAGCTCGCTCATCGTGACCATGTCGAAGGTGTTGGGCGCCTGGTACTCGACCCTCACACCCATGTCGCGCCCCGCGTCGTCGAGCCCGTTGATCACCACCGACCAGAATGGGTTCGCCGACACGCCGTGTGTGACCGCGACGATGCGGAGAGCGCTCCGCGCCGGGTCACTCGTGGACGCGCCCGGGCGCCCGGGCGCGTCGCCGCACGCGGCGACGGCGAGGGCGAGGGCGGCCCCGATGGTGGCGACGAAGATCGACGAGGCAGCGTTCTGAAGTCTCTTGGCTGTGATCATCAGGGGACAATCGGCTCCAGGCGCCGCATCCGCCAGTGCCCTTGGGGAGGGCCTCGGCTTGTGTCCAAGTGCTCGGCTTTCATATTGCGCATTCCGGTGCAGTACTGGTTCGATCCTTTCGGGGGCTGACGTGAAGCATCTCGTACCGCTTCTGACCTTCTTTCTCTGGGTGGGTGGTTGTGCGTCGGCGCCAAACGATCCGGCGTCGGCCACACCCATGCCGAGTGAGCCGATACTCTCAGGCCATTCGCATAACGACTACCTGCACCAGCGGCCGTTGCGGGAGGCCATCGCGTATGCGTTCGCCAGCATAGAAGTCGACATTCACCTGGTTGACGGTGCGCTCCTCGTCGGCCACGATGCCGACGATCTCGACGTGAGCAAGACGCTTCAGTCGCTCTACCTGGACCCGCTTCGAGATCACGTTCGAGAACACGACGATCGGGTCTACCCGAGCCCACATTCGCTCGTCCTCCTCATCGACATCAAATCGGACGCGAAGTCGACGTACGAGGCGTTGCGTGGTGTACTCTCTCAGTATTCGGAAATGCTCACGAGTTATTCCGAGACTTCGGTTCAGCCAGGAGCGATCGACGTGATCGTGTCAGGGAATCGACCGCGCGAGTTGATGATGAACGAAGTCGTACGATTTGCGACCTATGATGGCCGGCTCGCGGACCTCGAGGTTGAGGTTCCAGCAAACTTCATTTCATTGATCAGCGATAACTGGGAGAACCATTTCGAATGGCGCGGTTTGGGAAGCCTCTCCGACCGAGAGCATCTCCAGCTCACGCAGATCGTTCAGGCCACGCATCGAAGAGGCTACCGCCTCCGGTTTTGGAACACTCCTTCCCCAGAAAACGGCTCTCTGGAGAGCGTGTGGAGTCAACTCCTGGACGCCGGGGTCGATCTCATGAACATCGATGACCTGGCAGCCTATCGAGATTTCGTCTGCGTAAGGAAGTTGAGCGGCACCACCCTCGCGGGTTGTTCGACTCGGTAGCTAGCTCGCCAAGACACGTTTTCCATCCGTCGGCTTGCCGACCCGCGCTACCGGGTCTACCGTCTTGCTCTTCGTTAGGAACACGGCCTTAAGTCCAAGGTTGCAGGAGGATTCATGCGCTCTCGGATCTCGCTCGGCGCTATCGGCATAGCGCTACTCGTCGGCACCGCCTGTGCAGATACGCAGGACCGACTCAATCCGATGATCGGATTGCACGAACAGGGACAGGCTCAGTTCGGGATGTACGCGCCGGCCAATCGGCGGGGCCGTGGCGGGGGTCCAGGCGCGGAGCCGAAGACCCCAGCCCAGCTCGCACAGGAGACGCTCGACTTTACCGGAAGTGACTACGTGTTCAGCGGTTCCATGGAGGGCAGCGTGGAACGGGGACTGCCCGCCTGGGAATCGTACGTCGAAGCCCTGAAGGAGGCCGGCGCCACGATTCGGATCCATCCGCTCGTGGTGAAAACGCCCGGGATCGCCGAGGACCTGGAGCTCGCGACCCGCAATATCGGCCGTCAGCTGAACACCGGTGTCAGCGGCGTGATGTTCGTAGGCGTCGAAAGCGCTGACGAAGTGCGCCATGGACTCGCCGCCATGCGCTTTGTTGCGAACGGCGGCTCGCGATCCGAAGACGTCGGGAACGCGCCGGAGTACTGGGGAGTCAGCGAAGCCGAGTATCGCAGAAAGGCCGATCTGTGGCCGCTCAACCCGGAAGGCGAGCTCATCAATTGGACGATCGTAGAGAGCCTGGAAGGGCTCGCCAATGTTCGGGAAATCGCCGCCGTAGAGGGAATCGGAGTCCTCTGGCCGGGAGCCGGCACCTTACGCGGGCTCTTCTCCACCCGGGACGCACAGGGAGGTCGAGTACTGGACGAGGAAGCTTGGGAAGCCTCGATCCAAAAAGTGCTCGATGCGTGTAAGGAATTCGACGTCGCCTGCGGATATCCGGCGAACGAGAGCGACATCGAGATGCGCATCGAACAGGGCTTCAGCGTATTCGTCATGAATTGGGGCGAGGCAGGTTTCAGGACGATCAATGTGGGCAGGGAGGCCTCGGGACGCTGACCCGACCGTACTCTTCCGGCACCAGCAGCGAGCCCGATCAGACTCCCGCATTTGCCGCCCCACCCTCACCCTTCCTATTATCAGTTTCATGACCCCGGACATCTCCCGTAGAGACCTGCTCAAGGCCTCCGCCCTCGCGGGTGGGGCCACTCTCGTCAACGCGTTGGGCTTCAACTTGAAACCCGCCTACGCGGCCGCTCACGATCTCAAGATCTCCAACGCCCGGGAATTCAAGACGGTGTGCCCGTACTGTGCCGTTGGATGCGGGGCGATCGCTTATGTGCACGGGAGCGGGGGCATCAACACGGTGAATTCGATCATCCACGTGGAGGGCGATCCGGACAGCCCCATCAACGGCGGGACGCTGTGCCCCAAGGGCGCCGCCCAGATGCAGCTCGCCATGAGCCCACGCCTCCAGGAGGGTCCCCTCCACCGCGAGGCGGGCGCCTCGGAGTGGACCGAGGTCACCTGGGACTGGGCGATGGAATGGTTCGCCAGGAAGTTCAAGGATTCCCGGGACGCCTCGTTCGTGGAGCGGGACGAGGAGGGCCGGACGGTCAACCGCTGCGAAGGCATCGGCTGGGTGGGAAGCGCCACGGTGGCCAACGAGGACGCCTACCTCATCACCAAGACGATGCGCGCCATGGGGCTGGTCTATATCGATCACCAGGCTCGAATATGACATAGCCCCACAGTGGCCAGTTTGGCCGCAACGTTCGGACGGGGCGCCATGACCAACCACTGGAAGGACATCAAGAACGCCGACGTAGTGCTGGTCATGGGCGCCAACCCGGCGGAGAATCACCCCTGCGGGTTCAAGTGGGCGCTCGAAGCCAGGGATGAGCGCGGCGCCAAGATCATAACCGTCGACCCCCGTTATACCCGCACCTCCGCCGTCGCCGATCATCACCTGCAGATTCGCCCCGGCTCCGACATCGCGGTCCTGGGCGGGATGATTCACAAGATCCTCGACGAAGGGCTCTTCCACGAGGAGTACGTCCGGCTGCACACCAATGCGTCCTTCATGGTGGTAGAAGGCTTCGGATTCGAGAACGGTCTCTTCGCGGGCTTCGACCAGGCTCAGGGCGCCTACGACAAGACGGCCTGGGACTACGATCTCGGCTCGGACGGCTTCGTGCGCCGGGACCTGACGCTCCAGCACCCGCGCTGTGTCTTCCAGCTGATGAAGACCCACTACAGCCGATACACACCGGACGTCGTCGCGCAGATCGCGGGCTGCTCCGCCGAGCAGTTCCTCGCCATGGCAGACATCGTGTGCTCCACGGGGACCGCCGACCGGGTCGGCACCATCATGTACGCGGTGGGCTGGACGATGCACACGACGGGAGCCAGATCATCCGCACGGCAGCGATCCTCCAGCTCATCCTCGGAAACATCGGCCGGCCGGGAGGGGGCATCAACGCGCTCAGGGGTCACGCCAACGTGCAGGGCGCGACGGACCACGCCATCGTCGCCGGGATTCTTCCTGGCTACTTGAGCGTTCCGAGCCCCGCTCAGACGTCCCTGGCAAGCCATCTAGCGGAGTCCACACCGAAGCCACTGGTGCCCGACACGGTCAACTACTGGGGCAACTATCCCAAGTTCCTGATCTCCCTGCTCAAGGCGTGGTTCGGCGACACGGTCGGGCCGGAGAACGAGTACGGCTATCACTACCTGGCCAAACCGGCCGGCGACGCGACTTGGCTCTCCATGTGGGACCAGGCGCACCAGGGGAAGCTCGAGGGGCTCGTGGCCCTGGGCTTCAATCCGCTCCTCGCGGGACCCGATGTGCCCCGCCTCCTTCAGGCCATGGCGAACCTGAAGTGGAAGGTGGTCATCGATCCGTTCATGCTGGACTCCGCGGAGTTCTGGAGGGCACCGGACGTCGATCCCGCCGACATCCAGACCGAGGTGCTCTTCCTTCCGGCCACGCACTGGGTCGAGCGGGCGGGCTCCTTTACGAACTCGGGCCGGTGGGCCCAGTGGAAGGAGCAGGCCATCGACCCGCCGGACGGGGTCCGCTCCGACACCTGGATCCTCTCCGAGCTCTTCTGGCGCGTGAAGGAGCTGTACGAGGAAGAGGGGGGAGCGTACCACGAGCCGATCCTGAACCTGCAGTGGAACTACCTGAACCCACGGGAGCCACGGCTGGAGGAGCTGGCCCAGGAGATCAACGGGTCCGACCTCCGCACGGGCGAGCTCCTCTCGTCCTTCGGCCAGCTTCGCGACGACGGCACCACCACGTCGGGGAACTGGCTCTACACGGGCAGCTTCACGGAAGAGGGGAACATGATGGCCCGGCGTGGGACCGACGATCCCAGCGGAATGGGCTTCCATCATGACTGGGGGTTCAGCTGGCCCGCCAACCGGCGCGTGTTATACAACCGGGCTTCGGCAGACGCGGACGGCCAGCCGTGGGACGCCAGCCGGCCGGGAATCCGATGGACGGGCGACAAGTGGATCGGCGACGTCCCGGACTACGGCCCGACCACGCCGCCCGATCAGGCGGGCGCCTTCATCATGACCGAGGAGGGTGTGGCTCGGCTGTTCACCACGTATCTGGTGGACGGACCGTTCTCCGAGCACTACGAGCCGGTGGAAAGTCCCACCCCCAACATCCTCCACGAAGACGTCCCGACCAACCCGCTGATCCATTGGTACGACGGTGTCCGAGAGACACTGGCGAACGGCAGGGACGACTACCCTTATGTGTGCACGGTCTATCGTGTCGTGGAGCGCGAGCACTTCGTCACGTCCAACGTCCCGTACCTCGTCGAGTTGATGCCGGACTTCTTCGTCGAAGTCCCGTACGGCCTCGCCGAGGAGAAGGGGATCGAGAACGGCGAGCAGGTCCGCGTGTGGTCCAAACGTGGTGAGGTGCAGGGAGTGGCCGTGGTCACGAAACGGATCAAGCCGCTCATCGTAAACGGCGAAACGTGCTGGACCGTCGGCGTCCCCGTTCACTGGGGCTTCAAGGGAATCACCACCGGCTCGATGGCCAACAACCTCACGCCCTTCGTTGGGGACGCCAACACGAGCTGCCCCGAGTTCAAGGCCTTCCTCGTGAACATGGAGAAAGCCTGATGGCCCCGGACGAAAGCCTGCTGGCCCCGGACGAAGGCGTGCCGGCCCAAGCCGCGCAGGCCCCTCAGGGCGGCCTCCGCATCAGGCGGATCTCGGCTACACCAGGCCACTCGCTCGAGCTAGGGCCCGACGGCGCACCCGCTCCCCGAACGGGACCCGAGTACGCAAAGCTCATCGACATCTCGCGCTGTATCGGCTGCAAAGGGTGCGAGGTGGCGTGCAAGGAGTGGAACGAATTAGGTGTGGAGCCCACGGAGAACTTCGGGAGCATGCAGAGCCACCGTGACCTCAGCCCGGACACGTGGCTCCTCATGCGCTTCAACGAGATCGAGATTGACGATGATCTCCAGTGGCTGATCAAGAAGGACGCCTGCCTTCACTGCGAGGAGCCCGGCTGCTTGTATGCGTGCCCGGCCCCGGGGGCGATCGTCCAGTACGAGAACGGGATCGTCGACTTCAACCAGGAACAGTGCATCGGCTGTCAGCTGTGCGTTTCGGGATGCCCGTTCGACATCCCCCGGTTCAATCCGGAGAGCAAGAAAGTCTTCAAGTGCAACATGTGCATCGATCGGGTCGAGGCTGGGCTGGAGCCCGCGTGTGTGAAGACGTGTCCCACGAACGCCATCTCCTGGGGCACGAAAGAGGACATGCTCAGGCTGGCGGAGAAGAAGCTGGAAGGGCTAGCGGCAAGGGGCTTCGAGAACGCCACCCTCTACGACCCGTCCGGCGTGGGCGGCACACACATGATGTACGTGGTGCCGCACGGGGACCAGCTCGAGGAATACGACCTACCCGCCGATCCCACGGCCGCCCCGGGCGCGCTCGCGACCCTGGGGAGCCTCAGGCAGCTCGGCGCCTCCGCGCTCGGCCTGGGGCTCTTGGCAACGGCGCTCCACTACCTGGGGTTCGGGCCTCAGGAGCCTGAGCCGGAGGGCGTTCAATCAGGCACGGGAGCAGGAACGGCCGATGGTGAAGCCGATGGTGAAGCCGACCCAAGGACCGACGCATGAACCGCCGCGACGACCTCAAGCGCTTCACCTATCCCGAGCGACTCATCCACTGGGTGGCCGGCCTCTCCTTCGTGTTTCTCCTCTTCACGGGGCTGGCCTTCTCTCACCCACGGCTCTTTTGGATCACCAGCCTCGTCGGCGGCGGATCGACCGCTCGCGTCCTTCACCCATGGATGGGCATGCTCTTCACCGGGTCGATGGCGATCATGTTCCTGATGTGGGCGAAGGAGATGGTGATCAAGGACCGGGACCTGATGTGGCTGAAGGCGATCAAGCACTATGCCGTCCACGACAAGGAGAAGGTCCCTCCGGCGGGTAAGTACAACGCCGGTCAGAAGCTGTTCTTCTGGTCGATGGCCCTGCTCGGTATCGCGTACGTGGTGTCGGGGGTTCCCATGTGGTTGCCCGGTGGCGCCCTGGGCATGGGTCCGTTCTACGGCGGAGTCGTGAACAGCATGCGCTTGGTCCACTACCTCTCCACGGTGGCCGGTGGCGGGCTCTTGATCGTGCACGTGTACCTCGGCACGATCGCATATCCGGGGACCCTTCGCGGGATGCTTCACGGTACGGTGACCCGCGCCTGGGCCAAGCTCCACCACCCCCTTTGGCAGAAGGAACAATCCGGGCCTTGAGCCCCGAGGGCTCTTGAGCTCCGACGGCTCTCGATCCATGGACGTCCTCTAGGTGGAAAACCCCTGGACTGTCCGTCGCGCCCGGGCGGTCCATCTTCTCGGGCAAACTCCGCACGTGGAAGAGATCCTCACGTTCTACGTGCGGCTCACTGAAGCCCAGGAAAGCTTGGCCGACCGCGTGCCCGTAAGCGACTGGTCGGAGCGCATCCGATCCCCTGAAGGTGAGTTCCCCCGGCTCCGAGTTGCGGGGCTGCCGCTCGACGAACTCGCTCTTCCCTTCCGCGAATTCCTCTCGAGGGTGGCAGAGTTCGGCACCGAGACGATCAAGGACGGCGCCCAGACCCTGCTCTCCCGAGACGATGACGGCCGGCTCGAGCCGCTGCGCGCGGCGCGCGGCGCTTGGGGAAAGACAGAGGGAACGGTAGAGAACGGAGAAGCCGACGAGGAAGAAAAAGGTGACGACTTCTACTTCTACGCCCGCGCATTCCTCGAGCCCATAATCACCTCGATCGCCCAGGCGGACTCGAGTCAGCCCACGGATTGGACTCAGGGTTTCTGCTTCGTATGCGGTGGGCCCCCTCAGGTGGCCGTACTTCGAGATCTCCCCGACGCCCTCGGCCGTCGCAGTCTGATGTGCTCGATGTGTGCCACGGAGTGGCGCTTTCAGCGTCTCACCTGTCCTCACTGCGGCGAGACCGAGGCCGACAAGCTTCCCGTGCACACAGCCGAGTCCATCGCCCATGTCAGGGTCGATGCCTGCACCACCTGCTCCCGATACATCAAGACGGTGGATCTACGCAAAGACGGTACTGCCGTGCCCCTCGTTGATGAGTTGGCCGCCGTGGAGCTGGATATCTGGGCGCAGGAGCAGGGGCTGACGAAGCTTCGGGCTAACGTGCTGGGACTGTAGGGCTCACGCGCTCGTTGCGCTTAACATTCCCTCGCTCACGGCCTCCGCAGCGTATAGATCGCATACCCCAGGTCGAAGGGATCTCCGTTCCAGAGGGGGATGGCAGTCTCGGGACCCGGGCGGATCCCCAATTTGCTGTGCTCGGCTTCCAAGGCCGCGATCGGGTCGTGGGGTAGCTTCGATGCCGGTGGTACATCCGGAAACGGCCGCCCGTCGGGCCAGTGGAAGCGGAGACTTCCGCCTCCTCCTCCACCTCTTCTCCTGCTTGCTTCTCCTCTTCCGCTTCCGCTTCCTCCGCTTCCTCTTCCTTCTTACGTTTGAGATCCAGTGCATCCAAGGCCAATCGATCCGCTTCTCGTTCCCAGTTGCGTTTGGCCTCTTCGTCCATCTCCAGCTTGGCCTTTTCACGGTATAGGAGGTTCAAATACTGCATGGCATCCACATACTCCGGATCGAGCTCCAAGGCCCTTTTCAAACTGTCGATGCCTTCATCCACCAGAAGATGGATGGATGCGATGCGCTCCTCGTCCAGAAACTCGACGCTTTCTCCGCTCATGCCGGTGTCATCATAGGAGAGCTGCCAGTTGAGGGTGGCAATTCCATACATCGGCTCAGGGTTATCGGGCTCCACTTCCAATCGTCTGTTATACCACTCCTTGGCCCGGTCGAAGTCGCCCATTCCGCTGTACAGACCCGCCAAGTTGGCCATGGCCGTGGCCTGATCCAATTGACCCTCTTCGGTCTCGGTGTCAGCCTTGTTGAGAACCTCTTGGAAGTTTTCAATGGCCTTGTTGGCGAAGTCAAGATTCTCCGGGCTGGTCCCCTGGGGAACGTATTGGGCCCGGTAAGCTATGGCCATATAAAGATAAGATCGAACCAGATCCGGATCTTTGGCAATAGAACTTTCGAAGTATCCAATCGCCTCGGTAAATCTTTTGTTGGTGTAGGCACCCACACCCCGGTTGAGCGCATTACGAGCAGAGAGCTGATCGATAATCGTACAATTCGATGTCGCCAGGATCACCACCGACACGGCCGCAACGACATAGAGTCTGCTGGGAAAATTCATTCCAAATTCGCCTCCACCGGTTGCTTATTCAGGGGTCAAGAGACCGATATCTCCAACGCCGGCACCTTTAGCGATGTCAATGATATTGATCACATCCCCAAAAGGAAGATCTGTATCTCCCTGGATGAACATATTCTTGTTGGCACGGGCACTGTAGATATCAAAGAGCCGCGTTCCCAGTTGATCCAGGGTCACACCATCCTGGTTGATGCGAAGGGCACCCTGAGTATCGATGGAAACAACAATGGCATCTGACTTAATGATCAAGTTCTCAGGCAGATCTTCAGGCATCTCCTGGGGAACCCGTGCTTCAAGATCGTACTGAATGGTGGGTTGAATCACCATGAAGATAATGAGTAAGACCAGGAGGATGTCAATGTATGGGGTGATATTAATCTCATTTGAAGGACCGCCACTGGCCCCGGAGCTCATTGACATCGCTTACCTCCCGTCTTCCCGTGCTCGATCAACCATCAAACCGATCTGCTCCACTCCTGATTCACGGGCCTGTGTGACAAGTTCCACCACCTTCCCGTAGGGAACCGCCACATCACCCTTGATGAACAAGGGCAACTCGGGCGCAAGCGCGACTCGCTCGATCAGTTTTTCAATAAACTGACCGTCGGGCACCAATTCACGGTTGATATAGACTTGACCCTGCCGGGTCACCGTCACCATGGTCGCGTTTTCTTCATCCACCAGAGGCTCCTCCCTGGCGTTTCTGGCGGTAGCCTTGTTGACGTACACGCCTTCCTGCAGCAATGGGATGGTCAACATGAAAATGATGAGCAGCACCAACATCACGTCGGCCATCGGTGTGACGTTGATATCGGAATTCACCCCACCACTTGAGCCGCCGAATAAATGCAGCAGCAACAGCTACAAACCCTCGAAACATTCCCTGACCTTTCACAGCCGATCAGCCTCCGATTCGATATCCGAACAGATAACTTTCAGCCAGCCATGTATTGACGCCATCACCAACTCACCCGCGTCCGATTCCAGCTTTGGTTGCTCGACCTCACGCAACACCTGAGCGAACACCATCAGCTTTTCCTTGTCCGGCGCCTGTTCGAGCCGCAGCTTTTCCTGTGCCTTACTAGCTTCCTCGATATCCCTGACCCTTTGCTCATCCT
>JADFMD010000134.1 GCA_022564055.1 Gemmatimonadota bacterium | reverse complement strand
AGAGGTTAAGAAGACGCTTGTTGCGTGGGCCGCCCCTCTTAGCGGCCAACAGCTTCTCCCCCGCCTCGAACTCGTTGCCCTCTTCGAGGTCCTTTTCGGCCTCCGCGATGAGCGTGCTCACCAGGCGCGTCTGCTTCTTGTACAGGCTGCCGACCAGGGTGTTGTACTGCTTGAAGGGGGTCGAGGTGTCGCGGCCCACCGGACCCGAGATGATGAGCGGCGTGCGCGCTTCGTCGATGAGAATCGAGTCCACCTCGTCGATGATCGCGTACCAATGCCTGCGCTGCACCCGCTGCTCGAGGGCGTGCACCATGTTGTCCCGGAGATAGTCGAACCCGAATTCGTTATTGGTGCCGTACGTGATGTCCGACGCGTATCCCGCGGTCCGCTCGGGCGAGTGGGGCTCGTACTTGTCGATGCAATCGACGGTGATACCGAGGTAGTTGTAGATGTAACCCATCCACTCGGAGTCGCGCTGGGCCAGGTACGTGTTCACCGTCACTAGGTGCGCGCCCTCGCCTACCAGCGCGTTGAGGTAGAGCGGCATCGTGGCCACCAGGGTCTTCCCCTCCCCCGTCGCCATCTCGGCCACCTTGCCCCGGTGCAGGGCGATCGCGCCGATGAGCTGGACGTCGTACGGTACCATGTCCCAGAGTTGCGTCTGGCCGGTCACCGTCACGGTCGTGCCAAGGAGACGGCGACAGGCTTCTTTGATAGCCGCAAAAGCCGCCGGGAGGAGCTCCTCGAGCACGACGCCGGTTTTCTCCACTAGCCTCTCATCGAGATCGGCCAGCTCCTCCTGCAGCTCCTGCCGCTTGAGGGGATCCTCGGTATGGCGCTTCTCTTCCCGAAGCTGTTCGATCTCTTCCTTGATCTCAGCCAAGGCGTCGGCGATGTACGCCCGGAATTCGTCCGTCTTACCCTTGAGCTGCTCTTCGGAGAGCGACTGGTATTCCTCAAACACCTCGTTGATCTCGTCGACCAACGGCTGGAGCCTCTTCGCCTCGCGGATGTGCCGCGATCCGAGGATCTTCTTTACTACCGCCTTCAGCATGCTCAATGGATTTTCGCCCGTCCTTGAGTGTCCGTGGGAGACACCGTTCTTACTCTGCTTGGGCCGCCCTTACCCCCAAGCCAACAAACTTGTACCAAAAGCGTTCGTGCAGGTAGTAGAGAAGCAGCTTGGCGAAGAACTCGACCGCACCCACCTCGAGACCCACATTGAAATCACCGGTCACCCACCACGCGATGAGCACGGTTGTCGAGGTCGCCACCATCCGCCAAGTGACTGCTTTGATCGCGTGCCGTTTGCGTGAAATCATCGATTTCCATCTCGCTCTTGAGGTGATCGTGGGCCCGCCATCCGGGCGTGCATCCCAGTCGATTCGACCGACAGACTCTCCGGCTCACTCGATGTACAGACTCTCCGGCTCACTCGATGTACAGATTCTCCGGCTCACTCGATGTACAGGCTCTCCCGCTCTATTATCTCGGCCACCCTCGCGGGCACGAGGTGCCTGTAAGGCAGCCCCTCCCGGACCCGCCTTCTCACCTCCGACGACGAGACATCTACGGGCGCCACATCCGCGGCACTCCACACCACGTCCAGTGGAGGCAGAGCCGTAGTGAGCTCGACGCCGCCTCGGGGCAACACACACACCTCCGCGAGGCGAACCACTTCCTCCGCGTCGTGCCACTCCGCCAGCTCCGCGAATTGATCGGCGCCCATGATGAGAACCGGCGTGGCTTTTGGCCGCTCTGCGCGAAGCACCCTCAAAGTATCCACCGCGTAGGACGGGGCCCCTCGCGTGAGCTCGAGATCGCTCACACTCTGATGCGGCAAGCCGTCGACGGCGGCGCGGACCATTTCCAATCGGAGCTCGGGGGATGCCTCTGGGTTCGCAGGCTTATGGGGCGGGAGCTTCACTGGAATCCAGAGAATTTCGCTCAGCGTACCGGATTCGTGAAGCTCCCGTGTCAGGGAGAGGTGACCGATATGAGGAGGGTCGAAGGTGCCCCCGAAAACGCCGAACCGGACGGGACGGTCCTGATGGGGATCCGCAGCACTAGGCCCCGCCATTTTCGAGCAGCAGCTGGGCGGGCTCCGAATCCGGGTAGACGTCGAGGAGTAGCTCCCGCGTAGCCTCGACATCCCTTTGGTACCCGATCCGGCCGAAGACCTCGATCATGCGATAGAGGGCCCAGGGGGCCCATTCGGTGTCCGGATACTGAGACGCGACTTCTTCGAAGTAGAGTAGCGACGAGTCCAGGAGACCCCGTTTGAGGTAGTGGCGGGCCGTGTCGTAGTCGCGCTCGGCAAGCTTGAGCATCATCTCGTCCGCCAGCCGCGCCGCCTCGAGTCCCATCACCGTCCCGGCGAAATCGCCGGCCACCTGCCGGCACGCGAGCCTCGCTTGCCGGGTGAACGCTTGGTCCCTTTGCGTGATAGGTGACAAGCTCGCGAGTGAGCGGCATACCCCGAGCGCCGCTCGCACCGCCACCGTGTCGGCCGGCCAACGGTCGATCACACGCTGATACTCACTCCGGGATTCGATAAAGCGCCCTTTCGAATACTGCACTCCGGCGAGCAGGAGCCGGGCTTCGGCGGCGCGGTTGAAGCCCGGTGAGAAAAGGACGAATTCGAAGGCCTGGATCGCGTCGTCCCAGTCCTCCTGCTCCCTGGCCTGGAGAGCTAGGGCATAGACCTCCTCAGCGGTGAGACCGGGGTAGGGCAGCCCCCCCCCGCAGGCGGCGAAGAGGGCCAACGAGGCCAGAGATAGTATGCGCGTGCATCGAACGTATTTCGTCATGGGTCTCGCTTACACCACCCGCTCGGTCAGGTTCGTGGAAAACAGCCCTAATTTTCGTGGGATCGCCGAGGGAGGGCAACGGGCCCCGACATACCGCCGCCTTTGCTAATCCAGAGACGCGAGGTAAGCTCGAATTCGACGGTCGTCAGGATTCTGTTCAGCACAGCGTTCCCATTCCCGCCGCGCTCCCTCCGGGTCGTCCATCCGCAGGAGCAGAGCTCCCAATCGCACGCGGGCGCCGGCGAATTCAGCATTCGACGCCAGGATTTTCTCCAGGTGACCGCGGGCCTCGCCCAGCATCTCGAGGTCGATGTACGCCTCGGCGAGCTTGAACTGCAGGTCCAAGAACCCGGGTCGGACTTCCACGGCCGCCGCGTACTCCGTCGCCGCCTCTTCGGCGCGACCGGCCGCCATATAGAGGTCGCCGGTCCTGGCGTGCGCATTCGCGAGCTGATTCCCCATGTGGGACGGAAAGGCACGGGAATCGCGAAGATCCAAGGCGCTGGCGCGATGAAAACACTCGGCGGCCTCATCGTGGCGGCCCAGGTCGTTGAGAACGATGGCGCGATTCAGGAGGGCTTCGGAGTAGCAATCGTTGACCTTCAGCGCCTCATCGAACTCTTCGAGCGCAGCCTCCGGATCTCCCATCATGGCCAAGCAAAGCCCCGCCCGATTACGTACGTCGGCGAAGCTTGGATGGTCCTGGAGGATCGCACGAAAGTGCTGAAGGGCAGCCGCGAAGTCGTCCTGCTCCCAGGCCGCGTTACCGAAGGCGATGGTTTGCCGGATCGAAGGGTTCAGGGCTTGGGATCCGGGGCCACTCGTGGGGCGCTCGTACCCGGGCTCGCTCTTCTTCTTTCTGGGACTCACGCCTCAGCAGCCCACACCCAGAGCACCACCCGAAGGCCCCGCGAAACGAAATTGGTCGTAGCGCCATTGGGCCAGCTCCACCCGGGCGCTCGTGCCCGTCTGGTCGGCACGACGGACCTGGAGGTAGGCATCCATGGCTTCTTCGCACCGGCCCAGATCCGAGAGGATCTCGCCCATCTGGAAGTAGGCCTCCGCCTGATCGCTGCGCGGCTCGCCCAGTGAGATCGTGCGCTCGATGTTGGCCAGGGCCTCTTCGTCCTCGCCCGCCCCCCGAAGCGCCCGCGCCAGGCGAAGGGAGCAGCTGCCGATCTTCCAATCGACCTCACTACGCTGATAGCGCCGAACCAACGCGCGGTACTGCTCATAGTAAAGGAGCGCCCGCCGGCAATCCCCGACCTCGTCGTAGGCCGAAGCGGCCTCGAACACCACTTCGGGTATGGTATCCCCGTCCATGCCCGCGATCGCCGCCTGAAAGTAGGGGAGCGACGTGGCGTACTCGCCGCTCCTGAGGTAGTGGCGCGCGAGAGGCAAGGCCATGTCCTGCATCGTGATGCCCGGTCGGAAGGACATCGCGGTTTCCATCGCGGACGCGAGCCCGAAGAGGTCGTCCCGGTCCCGGGCCGCGCGGGCCAGACGTACCATGTCGGAAACCGCCTGGTCCGCGAAGCCCGGATCTTGTTCCACGGCCTGATGATAGAAATCGCCGGCCTCGTCGATACGCCCCATCTGCGCATAGGTGTGCGCCACACGAGCCAGCGCAGGGGCATCATCGGCACCCCGCCGCACCGCGAGCCGATACTCCGCCAGAGCCGCATCCAGATCGCCGCGTGCGGAAGCTTCGTCGCCCCGGAGCAGGGAGGACTCGTCTCCACTACCCACGTAGCAAGCGCTGAGCAACGTCGAGGCCATGATCACACCAGCGAGGACGAGGGTCCCGGATGAGTACGATCTGGCGCCCGTTCTGTGGTTCATGAGACCAATGTAATGCAAAACTTGGGCCGGGATCCGTGGAGACCGGCCGTGGGTGTGGCGAAGAACCTCTTTCATGATTGTTGACACGCCCACGATACGCAATTAGTGAGGGAGTAACACGCCGAACTCCCGAAACGCGAGGATCGCCTAATGAAGACGCTCCGTACTGCCTTTTACGCACTATTCCTGATCGCGCTGGTCGCGGCTCCGCCGGTACAGGCCCAGACCGTCTGGGACTTGGGTCCCAAGGTCGGGGTGAACCTCGATAACGACGAACTCCTACTCGGGGTGGTGGCGCGGATCCCCCTTTCGTCGCTCCCCATCACGCTGAATCCGGGGTTCGAGTTCTATCCTGGAATCGACGATACCGGTGGAGGGCTGAGCCGCTCCCTTTGGGTCATGAACTTCGACGTCCAGTACCAGTTGGAGGCTGAAACGGTAGAGCCCTACCTCGGAGGGGGACTCTCCTGGTCGAGGGCAAAGACGGAAGGCCAGGATGCGAACTCGGATATCGGCCTGAATCTGAAGGGCGGCTTCGTGTTCAACGCGTTGGGTAGCGGGAGACCCTACGTGGAGGCGGCACTAAACTTCGCGAACAGCAACGAATCCCTGATTTTCAGGGGCGGTTTTCTCTTTACGATCGGTGGCTAGGACGATCGGTGGCTAAGACGATTAGCGGCTACCCAGCGCGGCGAACCAGCCGCTACGTGGATGGTTGGGGGGGGCCGGCGGACCCCTTCAACCACTCAACAGTCCGGCGAAGGCCCTCCGCCAAGGACACCGTCACCTCGTAGCCCATGTGGCCCCGGATCTTTTCCAGTGATGCGAGCGAATCCCGCACGTCGCCCTCTCTCGCGGGCCCCGTAACGGCTGTTGCAACAGTCCCCGTGGCCTCCTGAATCGCCTCCCACAAGCGGTTGACCGAAATCCGCTCGCCAGATCCCACGTTGAAGACCTCCCCGGACACCGCGGCCGCCTCGGCCGTGCACGCCAGCAGGTTCGCCCCCACGGCATTCTCCACGTAGGTGAAGTCCCGCGTCTGTTCGCCATCTCCATCGATGGTCGGGCCTTCCCCCTCGAGCGCCTTCGTGATGAAGAGCGGAATCACCGCCGAATACTGGGACGCCGGGTCCTGGCGGGGGCCGAAGATGTTGAAGTAGCGCAGGACCACGGTCTCGAAGCCGTAAATCAGGCTGAAAGCTCGGCAATAATGTTCACCGGCCAGCTTGGCGACCGCGTACGGCGAGCGCGGAAGCGCCGGCATGCTCTCCACCTTGGGGAGCGTGGGCGTGTCTCCGTACGCCGAGCTCGAACCCGCGTACACGAACCGTGTCACTCGCGCGTCACGGGCGGCGACCAGCATGTTCAGCGTTCCCGTCGCACACGCTTCGTGCGTAGCAGCAGGATTCGCCACACTTCGTGGCACCGACGCCAGCGCCGCCTGGTGGAGCACGAAGTCGATCCCCTCGCACGCGGACGCGCACGTCGCCGGATTCGTGATCGAACCCTCGACCAGGTCGATGTCGCCGAGAAATCCGCCGAGGTTCTCCCGGCTCCCGGTCGAAAAGTCATCGAGCACACGGACGCTCGCCCCGTCCCTGACGAGCACTTCCACCAGGTTCGACCCGATGAAGCCGGCGCCACCGGTCACCAGATAGTGGGACGAGGACACCGCCCCCAGCGCGGATCGCTCTTCGGCTATCGCTGGAGCGGCTATTGCCGGAGCGCCTGGAGGCATCATCCGCCCGAGGTCAACGGCCGGGCTTGCGCGTCCTCCGTTTCCACGAGGTTTCGGAAATAGGGGACCGTCCTCTCGAGACCCTCTCGGAGCGTCGTCAGCGGCTCCCACCCGAGAATCTCACGAGCCACCGAAATGTCGGGCCGGCGCACCTTGGGATCGTCCTCAGGGAGCGGCAACGACTCGATCCCCGAGCGTGAACCCGTCTCGGCGATCACCAGCTCGGCCAACTCCGAGATCGTGAATTCGTCCGGATTGCCGATGTTCGTCGGGTCGATACGGTCCGAATGGAAGAGGCGAAAAATGCCGTCCACCTCGTCTTCCACGTAACAGAAAGAACGCGTCTGCGAGCCGTCCCCATAGATCGTGAGCGGCTCGTTCCGGAGCGCCTGCACGATGAAGTTCGAGACCACGCGGCCGTCGGCGGGACGCATCGACGGTCCGTAGGTGTTGAAAATCCGGATGATCCTCGTGTCCACTCCGTGGTACCTGTGATACGCCATCGTCATGGCCTCGGAGAAGCGTTTGGCCTCATCGTAAACGCCCCGGAGCCCGACCGGATTGACGTTCCCCCAGTA
>JADFMD010000036.1 GCA_022564055.1 Gemmatimonadota bacterium | reverse complement strand
GATCTGCTGGACACGTTTGAGAACTACGACACCAATGACGAAGACCCCCGCTTCCTCTTTGTGCTACACGAAAGGGAGTCGGCACTACTCCAACCGTATGTGGAAGCGATCGCGGCGGAGGCCTACGAGGCCCTGGTGGAGCGTTACGGTGGGTACGAGCCGCCGCTACCGATCCGAATCGAGGTCTACCCGAGCCACGCCGATTTTTCCGTCCGAACCGTGGGCCTGGCGGGGATGGGCGCCCTCGGCGTCACCTTCGGAAGTCTTCTCGCCATGGACTCGCCCGCCGCCCGGCCCCTCGGAGAATTCAACTGGGCCTCCGTTCTCTGGCACGAGCTCGCCCACGTGTTCCACCTGGGAATCACCGAGCACGGGGTCCCGCGTTGGTTCTCCGAGGGTTTGGCCGTACACGAACAGCGTAAGGCCCGTGACGGTTGGGGCCACCAGCCCGACCCCGGATTCTTCAACCGTTACCGCGAGGGCCTTCTGCTCCCCGTGAGCAAGCTCAACGCGGGATTCGTTCAGCCCACCTACCCCGAGCAGGTCCTCGACTCCTATCTACAGGCGTCGCTCGTGTTCGACTTTATCGAATCGCGATGGGGACTTCAGGTCATTCGCGACATGCTCCGCGGTTATCGCGACGGGCGGGCGACGCCCGAGCTGATGGAAAGTCTCCTGCAGATCAGCATGGACGACCTCGACCGGGATTTCGACGCGTACTTCAAACAACGGTACGAGGCGCCGCTGAAGGCTCTGGAACCAACCCTCAACCTCCCAGGCATCCCTCGGAACCCACGGACGATCGAAGGTTGGACCAGGGTGGTGCGTGAGAATCCGAACAACTTCCCGGCACGGCTGTCCCTCGGGATCATGCTCTACCAGGAGGGCAGAATGGAGGAGGCCGAGGAGCATCTGCGCAGGGCGCTCCGTCTCTTTCCGGAGTACGGGGGGGTGGACAGTCCTTACTGGTTCCTCGCCCAGATTCATCGGAATCGTGCCGAGACGGAACAGGCGGCGGCGGCGCTCGCCCGCCTGACGGCCTTGAACGAGAGCCATTACGAGGCGCTCCTCCAACTCGCCGAACTTCGGACTGAGTTGGGCGACGCCGCAGGTGCCGCCGAAGCCATGGACGCGGCCGTGCTCATCTTTCCCTACGAGATCGAACTCCACGAACGTCTCGCGCGGGCTCACGAGGCGCTCGGTGATGCGGCAGGTTCCGTTCGGGAGCGGAGGGCCATCGTCGCGCTGGCGCCAGCCGATCTGGCCGGAGCGCATTACGAGCTCGCTCTCGCGTACGTGAAGGCCGGCGAGCCGACACAGGCCCGCCGATCCCTGCTCAGAGCCCTCGAGATCGCGCCCAACTTCGAGGCGGGCCTTGAGCTCCTTCTCGACCTCAGAAGCGGTGCGAATTGAGCTCCCCGCTCTCCCTTCCGCTGCTCGGTCTGGTCACGGTTTCGGTGCTGACCGGGTCCGTCGCACTCACTCATCCCGATTCCGAAAACCGGGATCCCCCCGTTGAGGGCGCGGTTTCTGTAGATGGCGGGTATACCCAAGAAGGCAATGTGCCCTACGATGGCCGGTTCACGTTCGCGCGTATCCGTTTTGGCGTAGGGCTCAGCACCGGGAGCTTTGGTGGAGGGCGAGGGAGGGGAAGGCTACCGCCCTGGGCCCATGACTACCCCCGGGCGGAGCGGAACTTCATGCACATCCTACGTGAAACGACGCTTCTTCGGCCCTACATGGACGGGGGGAATATTTTCAAGACGGACGACCCGGAGCTGACCCGCTTCCCCCTCGCATACATTTCCGAGCCAGGGTATTGGAATCCGACAGAATCCGAGGTCGAGGGACTCGGGAACTACCTGCGTAAGGGCGGCTTCCTGATCGCAGACGACTTTCGTGGTAACGACTGGTTCAATTTCGAAGCTCAGATGAAACGCGTTATCCCGGGTGCCGAATTCGTCGAACTCGACGAGACTCACATGATCTTCGACTCTTTTTTCCGAATCGAGTCGCTCAAGACCCTGGTGTCTCCTACCTTCCAGGTTGTGCCCGTGTATTTGGGGCTCCATGAAGAGAACGATCCGGACCGGCGCCTGGTGGCCATCGCCAACTATAACAACGATATCGGAGAATACTGGGAGTTCTCGGACGTGGGGTGGTATCCGATCGATCTATCGAACGAAGCGTATAAACTGGGCGTGAACTATGTCATCTACGCGATGACACATTGAGGGGCGCAGAAATGGGCCCGGGGGGCGCCGTGATGGGCCCGGGACAGCAAGAAACCACTACAATGAGCCAACGGCCGCGTGGCGGCCTCGACGGAGCACGAAATGGCCTTTAAGGAAGAGCAGGACGTCGCTGAAGCCGAAAAGGAAGTCGCTCAAGTCACGGCCGAAGCAGTCGACGGGTCTGGGGCCGCTGCCCTCGAAAGCGCCGACGACATAGATCTCGCCGATCGCATGCAGGCCGGGCGCGAGCAGATCATTTCCGAAGTACGGAAGCTCATCATCGGGCAGGAAGAGGTAATCGAGCAGATGCTTCTTTCTCTCTTCGTCGGTGGCAACAGCCTGCTTCTCGGCGTGCCCGGGCTGGCCAAGACGTTGTTGATCCACACCGTCGCTGAGGTCCTCGATCTCAAGTTCTCGCGAATTCAGTTCACTCCGGACTTGATGCCGTCGGACATCACGGGCACCGACATTATCCAGGAAGACCCGAAGACCGGTCGGCGCAGCATGGTGTTCGCCCCGGGCCCCATCTTCGCAAACATCCTTCTCGCGGATGAGATCAACCGCACACCCCCCAAGACCCAGTCGGCGCTCCTCGAGGCGATGCAGGAACACCGCGTTACCGTTCAGGGAACGACGTACGTGCTCGAAGAGCCGTTCTATGTGTTCGCAACCCAAAACCCCATCGAACTCGAAGGCACCTACCCGCTGCCAGAAGCCCAGCTCGACCGCTTCATGTTCAAGATCATCATGGACCATCTCGCCGAGGACGAAGAATTGGAGGTGGTTCGCACCACGACCGGAATCCAAGATCCTAAATTCAAGCACGCGGTCACGGGTCCGGACCTCATCGCGTTTCAGAGGCTCGTACGAAAGGTGCCCGTCCCGGATGCGGTATTGCGCTATGCCGTCAACCTGGTTCGGACCACGCGACCGAGTCCTAACGGAGATAGTCCGGACTTCATCAATAAATGGGTCGCTTACGGCGCCAGCGTCCGGGCCGCCCAATATCTGATTCTGGGAGGGAAGGCTCGAGCGCTCACGAAGGGGCGTTACAACGTGAGCTTCGACGACGTCCGGGCGCTCGCCCATCCGGTTCTCAGGCATAGGATTCTCACCAACTTCCACGCCGAATCGGAAGGCGTGACCACCGGCGAGCTCGTCGACAAGCTTCTCGAGGCGGTGCCAGTACCCTCCTCGGGCCTATGAGGCCTGTCCTCTAAATGGCGGTAAGAGAGCGGTCGAGCATTCAGGGCGCCGACACGCAGTTCCTCGATCCGGCCGTTTTGAGCCGCATAAGCGGTCTGGATCTCCTGGCTCGCACGGTGGTGGACGGTTTTCTCCAAGGCCTTCACAGGTCACCCCACCTGGGGATGTCGCTCGACTTCGCAGAGCACCGCGCATACATGCCGGGCGACGACATCCGGCGCATCGACTGGAAACTCTTCGGTCGCACGGACCGTTTCTACGTCAAACTGTTCGAGGCGGAGACCAGCGCCAACTTCATGGTCGCGCTCGACATCTCCAGGTCCATGAGCTTCGGTACCGGCGCGGTCACCAAGCTGGACTACGCGCGTTACCTGGCAGCCTCGCTCTCCTACTTCTCACAGAAGCAGAGGGACCGGGTAGGCCTCGCGACCTTCGACCACGAGATCGTGGAGTACGTTCCTCCCTCCACCCGCCACCTGCAGCTCATCCTTCACACGCTGACGCGCGTTGAGCCGGGGCGGCCCGGTACGCTACGTGACCCGCTCATGCGACTGGGCGACAACCTGCACCACCGGGGGATCATCCTCGTTCTTTCGGATTTTTACGAAGAGCCGGAGCAGGTGATCGACTCCGTTCGGCATCTCCGGGCGCGGGGCCACGACGTGATCGTGTTTCACCTGCTCGATCCCGCCGAACTCGAGTTCCCGTACGAGAGTGCGGCGAGTTTCCGGGATATGGAGAGTGACATTATGATCCCGATCGTGCCCGATGAACTCGCGGACGAATATCGTACTCTCATCGGGCAGCACACCGAGGAACTGGCGCGCCTCTTCACGGGGAGCAGGATCGACTACACCGTCCTCGACACGTCGAAGCCGCTGGACTATGCCCTTTTCCAGTATCTCTCGAGCCGCGAAAAAATGTCCAGAGTGCGCTGATGGGTCTTCTCGCACCCCTCTTTCTGTTGGGCCTCGTCGGGCTTGCGGTGCCCATCATCGTGCACCTGACAGAGAAACAGCGCCGCAACGTGGTGGACTTCCCATCCCTCATGTTCCTCCGGAAAATTCCGTTTCGGTCGACCCAGCGCAGAAGGATCCACCACTGGGCGCTGTTGTCGATCCGGGCTCTGGCGTTGGCGTTACTCGTAGCGGCATTCACCCGGCCCTTCTTCGCGAACGATGAAGTGGCGATCGGCTCGACCCTCGGACCCCGCGAAGTGGTCGTCGTCTTGGACCGATCGTACTCGATGGGTTATGGCGACCGATGGGAGCGGGCGAAGACTCAGGCTCGAGAGGTCTTCGCGGGCCTCGACGCCTCCGATCGGGCCAGCCTCGTGTTCATGGGGAGGGGCGCCGAGGCACTCCTCCGGTCGACCTCGGATCGGGATCGCCTGTTGACCGCCCTGGACACAGCCAGTTTGAGCGCTGACGGCACCCTCTACGGCCCAGCCCTGAAGTTGGCCCAGACGATCTTGGAGGAGTCCCAGTTTCCGAACCGCGAGGCTGTAATCATCAGTGACTTCCAACGCAACGGGTGGAAAGGCGACGAGGGTGTGACCTTTCCGCCTGGAACGGTGGTGAAGTCCGTGCTGATTTCCGATGACGCGACTCCGAACGCCGCCGTGGCCTCCGTGGCCTTCCGGCGAGAATTTTTTTCAGGCCAGGAGCGAATGACGGCCACTGCCCGCGTCGTTCGCCGTCAGGGTGAGGCCCCGGCCGACCGAACCATCGTGCTCGAAGTAGATGGACAGGAGGTTCAGACCAAAACCGTGCGCCTCGATCCGACCGGCTCGGCAACCGTCACCTTCGAGCCCTTCACGCTCTCCGAGCTCTACACCCGCGGCTCGATCCGGCTCGACCCCGATGCGCTTCCGCAAGACGATGTGTTCCACTTCGTGCTTTCGCCCGGAAGGGCGATGCGTATCCTCGTGCTGGAGGGCGGCAGCCCGCGGCCCGATGCCAGCCTATACATGCAGAGGGCGCTCGAAATCAGCGAAGAGGCGTCGTTCCAGGTCGACGTGAGGCGTTCGACCTCCCTCTCGGCAGCGGACTTGGAAGCCACGGATGTGGTGGTTCTCAATGACACTCGATTCCCACAGGGTGCCACGGAGGATCGCCTGCGCGGTTTCGTGGAGGCGGGCGGGGGACTCTTGCTCGTTCTCGGTGAACGTAGCGCGTGGCAGACTGGACTCGAAGAGTTGCTTCCGGGACGATTCGGCCCAGCCAGGGACCACACGAGGGGAGCCGCTCGCCTGGGCTATCTCGATTACACGCATCCGGTTTTCGAGCTGTTCGCTGGACCCCGCGGGGGCGACTTCGCGCGGGCGCGGTTCTTCCGGTCGCGGGATCTGGAGTTGGGCCCGGAGGGACGAGTGCTCGCACGCTTCGACGACGGATCGGTCGCGCTGGCAGAGCGACGCCTGGGCGACGGTCATGTGCTCGTCTGGACCAGCACAATGGACGCTTTTTGGAACGATCTGGCGGTCCAGCCAGTATTTCTCCCGTTCATTCACCAGGTGATGCGGCATCTGGGTGGGTATCGGGAACGGGTGCCCTGGTTCACGACCGGTCAGGTCCTCGACCTCGCAGATCCGGACGGTATGGTTTTTGTCGCGGACCGAGAACGCGAGCTGGCGCCCGACGTGGCCCAGGTCGCGCTCACACCCGGGGGGGGGAGCGTTGCCTTGCCGGCCACATCCGGACCCCGTTTCTTGGAACTCGAAGAGGCTGGATTTTACGAAATCCGCCCGCCGGGTACCAATCCGGAGCGCACCCTCGCGATAGCCGTGAACGTGGATGTAACCGAGTCTGAGTTGGAGTCTATGGATCCCGCGGAGCTCGCGGCAGCCGTGGCTTCTCGGGAGGCAGGTGGCGAGATCGGCGCCGGTGGAGAGATGTTGACGCCCGAAATTCAGGCTAGAAATCAGGAGCGGCGCCAGTCCCTGTGGCGCCTGCTGATGGTGGCTGCGCTGGTGCTCCTGCTGGCGGAGACCGCGATCTCGAACTGGATTTCTAGGGCGGCGACCCTGAGATTTAAGGATGGGAGGAGTTATGTACCGAGCAACACCTGAGCGTACTCTTCACACCCAGGTCCTCTCCATGGTCCGCCAGATTCGGCGGCGGTGGCGGGCACGTATCGCGATCCGAGGATTGGCGATCGTGCTCGGTGCCGGTCTGCTGGTGTTCCTCTTGTCGGTCTATGGGCTCGAGGTCTCACGTTTCAGCACCTCTTCGGTAATAGGGTTCCGGGTGGTGCTGTGGCTCGTCGGTGCTGCACTTACAGCCCGCTTTCTCATTTGGCCGCTGACCCGCCGCGTCTCTGACGAGCAGGCGGCCCTTTACCTGGAAGAAAACGAGCCCTCCTTGGAGGCCTCCGTCCTGGCGGCACTCGAAGCCGGTTCCGGGTCGAAACAATCCTCCGAGGCGCTTGAAAGGCGGCTCGTCGAGAATGCGCTCCAACGCGCTGGCGATATCAATTTCGGGCGCCGGATCGAGCAGAAGGGTCTTTACCGGGCCTCGGGTGCGCTCGCCGCGGTAGCACTCGGCTCGCTCGTGTTACTGCTCTTTGGACCGACTCAACTCCGCAGTGGGGCGGCGGCTCTCCTCTTCCCGACGCGGGATGCCGGAACGGTTAACCCGTATTCGATTTCCGTGAGCCCCGGCGACGTCACGATTGCCCGAGGATCCGATCAACTCGTCACGGCCGAACTGCAAGGCTTCGAGACCACCGACGTTCAGATCTTCTTCCGTGGGGAGTCCGCAGATGCATTCGACCGGCTTTCCATGATCGCGGACGGATCCGAGGGGTTCGAGCTCCTTCTTCTCAGCCTGGACGAAAACACGGACTATTTCGTCGAGTCCAGCGGCATTCGTTCGGCGACGCACCGAATCGAGGTGGCCGATCTCCCGTATGTGGAGCACCTGGAGTTGGAGTATCGCTTCCCGGCATATACAGGGCTCGCCTCCCGCACCGTGGAATTCGGGGGCGACATCGCAGCGGTCCGAGGTACCGTAGTGAGGCTGAGAGTCTTCCCCACGATGCTCACCCCGGGTGGGCAGCTCCTGGTCGACGGCGAGGCCGTGGAACTCACGGACGAAGAGGACGGCACGTGGACAGCGAGCCTGACCGTTGAGCGCGAGGGGTATTACGAAATCGCTCTGGTGCGGGCGAGCGGTGAGCTGGTTCCGGCCTCTCCCCAATACGTCATCGACGTCCTGACGGATCAGCCGCCCTCGGTCTCGTTTTCCAAGCCCGGGCGCGATGAGCGCGCGAGTCCCATCGAGGAACTTTACCTCGAAGTCAAGGCCGACGACGACTACGGCGTCTCTGAGTTGCTCCTCATCTACTCGGTCAACGGTGGCCCCGAGGACACGATTTCGTTGTTCGACGGTCGCCCGACACCGGAAGTCACCGCCGGGCACACGCTCTTCCTCGAGGAGTTCGGTCTCGAAACCGGCGATCTCATTTCCTACTACGCCCAGGTTGAGGACGCCAACCAGGGGCCGGATAGCCGGACAGCCAAGAGCGACATCTATTTTGTCCAGATTCGCCCGTTCCGTGTCAATTTCCGCCAGGCCGAGCAGGGAGGCGGTGGAGGCGGGGGCGGGGGTGGTGAGGAAGAGCGCGCGCTCTCCGAGCTCCAAGAGCAAGTGGTCGCAGCCACGTACAACCTGGCGCGAGACCGCGAGCTTTATGGTGAAAGTGAGTTCCGGGAGAACCTGGTCAGTGTGCGCCTAGCCCAGGGCCGCGCGAGGGAGCAGGTGGCGGGTCTGTTGCAACGGCTGACCGCTCGCGGCCTGGGAAACGATTCCGAGTTCGAGCAAATCGCCAAGCTGCTGGGCGCGGCGATCGCCGAAATGGCGGCCGCGGAGGAAATTCTCGAGAGTGGGAACCTTTCCGACGCGATTTCGCCTGAGTTGAGGGCACTCCTGAATCTCCAAAAGGCCGAGCAGAATTATGAGTTTGAGGTCAGTCAAGGACAGCAGGGCGGCGGCGGGGGTGGCGGCGCGCGAGCGGATGACCTTGCCGATCTATTCGAGCTCGAGCTCGACAAACTCAAGAACCAGTACGAGACCGTCCAGCGCGGTGAGCGCCGACGGGCCGGTGACGAGCTCGACGAGACGCTAGAGGCGCTGAAGGAACTCGCCAGGCGGCAGCAGCAGCAAGCGGAGCGGCAGCGCCGCGCCGCAGCGCAGCAGGGGGGGGCATCGGGCGGCGCCAGTGACCGCGCTCAGCGTGAACTCGCCGATGAGACCGAGGCGGCCGCACGGCGCCTCGAGCGCCTGGCCCGCGAAACGAACGATCAGATGCTGATGGACGCTTCTCGGCGAATTCAGGAGGCGGCTGCGGACATGCGTCGTGCGGCGGCCGCATCGGGGAGTTCGGCGACCGCTGACGCCAACTCGGCCCTCGATCGGCTGGAAGAGGCGCAGCGGCGCCTCGAGCGAGATCGTGTGGACAGGCTCCGCAGCGACGTCGACGACGCCCAACAAAGAGCCGAAGATCTGGTTCGCGAACAGCGTGATATCGCGGCCGACATGGAGCGTCTCGCCGACGACGGCGGTGGGCCGGGCACAGAAGCCGGAAGGCGCTTATTCGAACGTAAGGAAGCGATGACCGCGGAAGTCGCCGACCTGGAACGCGAGATCGACCGGCTGTCGAGCGACGCACGAGCCGGCCAAAGGAATGCGTCGGACCGGTTACGCGAAGCCGCAAGTACGATACGGGACGACAAACTGAAGGAGCGGATCCGTTTTTCGCGGGGCCGCATCGGCGACGTCCGGGATCGTGAGTTCACGAGGGAATTCGAGGCGGAAACCACGCGAATCGTCGAAGAGATCCAGCAGGAGCTGGAGCAGGCGAGCGCGGCGATTGGCAACAGCCAGGCGGACCGCCGGGCGGACGCGCTCGACCGGGCAAGAGACCTTTCGCGGGGTGTCGAGTCGCTCTCACGCAGGCTCGGTGAGCGGGGCCAACAGGGCCAGCAAAGCCAGGATCAGCAGGGTCAGGGCCAGCAAGGGCAACAGGGCCAGAGCGGCCAACAGGGCCAGCAAGGGGGTCAGGGCGGAGCGGATGGGCAAGTCGGCCAAGATCAGGGAGGCTTTGGAAACCTCGGCGGCGCATACGCGGGCAGGCGCCTCTCCACGGGAGATATCCGGCAGTTCCGAAGCGAAGCCCGCCAGCGCATCCAGGAGGCGATCGAGCTGCAGCGTATTCTCGAGGAGGAGGATCTCAACCAGCAGCAACTGGGCCAGGTGATCGCTGCTCTGAGGCAGTTGGACCGCGAGGACGTTTACTTGGACTTGGCCGAATTGAATCGCCTCCAATCGCAGATCGTCGAGGGGTTGAAACAATTGGAGTTCGGCCTGCGACGAGAACTGGAAGGAGAGGACCAGGATCGGGTCTTCGTCTCCGGTTCCGATGAGGTCCCCACCGGCTTCCGACGCTTGGTGGAGGAGTACTACCGGGCTTTGTCGAGGACACCTAGCACTGATCGATGAAGATCGGTGTCTTGATACTCAACTTCGGCGAACCCGAGAATCCTACGCTCGAGGAGGTTATTCTCTTCTTGGAGCGGATTTTCGCTCGGAATTCATCTCTGGAATCCGACAAGGGGACGAATCGCGCCCGAAAACTCGCCGAGGCACGGGCACCTGGGCTGATCGAGGAATACAACGAGATCGGCGGATCCCCAATGAACGAGCAGGCCCGAAAGCAGGCCCGGATGGTGGAACGCCTCCTTCGCCGGAGAGACTTTGACGTCCGATGTTACTCGGGAATGCAGTTTACCGAGCCCTCGGTAGGGACCGCGGTGGCCGAGGCGCAAACCGCAGGCGTCGATCAACTCATAGCCCTCCCGATCTATCCTCTCTGCGGCAGGTCCACTACGATCGCGGCGCTGGACGACGTTCAGAGCGCCGTGAACGACCTCTCGTGGGACGTGCCCCTCCGGGAGATCACGGGCTGGCATCGGCACCCGGCCTATCGACGACTCCGTGCAGACGCGATTCTCGCTTACGTGAGACGGAAGGGAGTCGACCTCCACGCATCGGATACCAGACTCGTTTTTTCGGCTCACGGTACGCCCCTCAAATACTTGGCGGACGGTCCACGTTACGTGAATTACGTCGAAGAGGCTTGCCGTAACGTGGCCCGGGAACTCGGCATCAGCGATTACACGCTCGGATACCAGAACCATACGAACCGTGACATCGAATGGACCGTTCCCGAGATCCAAACCGTCATCCGGGAGATCGATGCGACTCGAGTCATCGTCGATGCGGTGAGTTTCATGCATGAGCAGTCCGAAACGCTGGCGGAGTTGGACCACGAACTTCGCGGGATTGCAGAGGAAGCGGGCCTCGAGTTCCACCGCATACCGATTCCCCATGACGATCCCGCGTTTGCGGAGCTTCTCGCGGATCTCGTGGAGGATGCGCTTCGGCCCGAACCGATCATGGGGGAGCTGGGCCTCCGCCGCTGCCTCTGCCGGGCCACGCCAACCACGTTCTGCCTTAACGCCGCCGACTGATCGATTCCGGTGGTTTTTCCTTCGCGAGTGCAGCAGCCAGACGCTTTGCCTCGGTGATCCTGCCCAGAATCCCCGGCCGAGCCGTGTAGTTCGAGCAAACGTGCAGGTCCGGCGGCCACTCGACCTCCTCGAGACCATCCCAGGTGTCGTCCCAGGCAGGAATCAGGGTCCTCGAAACCTGAATCACCTCCGCCCTGTATCCGGTGGCCACTTCAAACTCTTCGCAGGCGATCGCCGCGATCCGTCCATCGTCCCAGTCGCAGAGCCCAGGATTCTTCATTCCGCCCAGGTACACGGTATAGAGGCCGGTGCGCCCAAATAGGCTGTCGTTCCACGTCACCCCCCGCGTTTCGAGAGACTCCCCGAAAGCCACCTGATATCCGAGTCCATGGAGTTTGGTCTCGGCTTTGAGGTAAACGAGGGCGAGCCGGTTGTACCGAAGAGCCGACAACCAAGCCACCGTCTCTGGATACTCGCCCCCGAGGAGGCGAGCCGCCGTATCGGAAGGACACGCCAAGACGACCGTATCCGCCCGTACGATTTCGGCGCCGTCCAGGGTGACCTCCCACCCTCTGGCCTCCTTCCGCAGCGCACGCACCGGGGTCTCCAGCCGGACCCGCCCCTCCAGCTTTTCGGCTATCGCAAGCGGAAGCGCTCCGAGTCCTCCCCGGAAGGAGCAGGGCGGTATTTTGCCCGCCTGCGCCGCACCACGGAACATTCGCCATAGAATACTTCTCCCCACACCGAGCTCTACCAGGGTCCTTTGGAGCGCGTGCCTAACCGGCATACGATCCGGATCCGAGGCGTAGAGCCCACCATAGAGGGGCCCCAATAGGGCTCGATACGCGGCCCCGCCAAATTTCCTACGCAAGAAGGGACCCACATGTTCGCCCACCCTCGGGCCCGCGGTGAACGGCTCGGCAAGCACTCGCGCCTTGGCCCACCACGGAAGGAGATCCGTGCTCACAGCCTGTGAAAAGGAGAGAGGGGCGCGCCGTAGTCGACCCCGGTGATACACATACAGAGGAAGATCCGTGGGTGCCGTGACCAACTCCCCGGTCAACCCCACGCTCTCGACGAGCTGTCGAAATGGATCGCTCAGCCGCGCCCTTTGCGGGCCCAGCTCAAGGACGAGATCCTTGTGAAGCTGGGATCGCATCACGCCACCCGGAACGCTCTCGGCCTCCCAGACGGTGACGTCGACGCCCAAATGGCGAAGCTCGTAGGCGAGCACCAAGCCCGAAATTCCGCCCCCAACGATCCCGATCATCCGAACTCCCGCGCCCCATTTTTGTGCACACGCCCGCCCTTGTGTCCCCTCGCCTGCCGTCGAGTCTACATCGATTCGCCCGACTTTCAATGAGCCACTCTTGACAAATGGTTCTTCTTATTAAAAATTAGGCAAGCCTAAATCTTATCTTGGGCAACCTTAACCAAGGCAGCCGTAATGGCGGACGAACAAGACGAACTGCGTGGCCAAACCCATGCGGGAATCACACGTCGCGGCCTTCTGAAATCGGGAGTCGCCGGAGCCGTGGGCCTGGCGGCCGGGGCGGGAGCACTGGCTGGAATAATGCCGCGGGACGTGGAGCCGACGCTCGGTGGGGCCGGCGGAGCCCACGCGCAAGGGCTCGCGGGAGCCGAGGGTGACGTTGGTACCGACGGATTCGATGCCACGGCTTTCCTCAAGACCTTCGACTACGGTCGGGTATCGACACTCCCGAACGGTCAGATTCAGCGGGAATACGAGATCACCGCAGTGGATCGGGAAATCGAGGTCGCGCCGGGCCTATTCTTCGCGGCGTGGACATACAACGGGACGGTCCCGGGACCGACGATCCGTTGCACCGAAGGCGATCGGCTGAAGGTGAACTTCACCAACGCGGGAAGTCATCCACACACGATCCACTTCCACGGTATCCACGCCGCGAATATGGACGGCGTGTTCGAGATAGTCGGGCCGGGGGAGACCTTCGTATACGAGTTCGACGCGGCCCCGATGGGGTTTCACCTCTATCACTGCCACTCCATCCCCTTGAAGCGTCATATCCATAAGGGCCTGTATGGTGGTTTCATCGTGGATCCGCCCGAGGGACGGCCGGAAGCCAACGAATTGCTGATGCTGATGAACGGCTTCGATACCAACTTCGACGGCGACAACGAGGTCTATGCCATAAACACGGTGGCCCACCATTATCAGAGACACCCCATCGAGATTGAGCAGGGCGAGCTGGTGCGGGTGTACCTCGGCAACATGACCGAGTTCGATCTGCTGAACTCGTTCCACCTGCACGGCAATTTCTTTCGCCTCTACCGCACTGGAACGGATCTCGAACGGTACGAATGGACCGACACCGTGATGTTGTGCCAGGGCGAACGCGCCATCCTCGAGTTCACCTACGACTTCCCCGGGAAATTCATGTTCCATGCCCACCAGAGCGAATTTGCCGAGCTCGGGTGGATGGGGATCTTCGACGTCAAGCCGCGGACCGTAGTTTGACCCCCCCCTCGAGCGTCACGGATACGAGTGACGGTCCGCCGACCGACACCGCTGCGTCGGAGGGGACTTCTGGCCCGGCTCCCCAGGGGCGTATGGCCCTGGCCGGCAAAGGCGTGCTCCCGCTGCTCTTGCTGGCGGTCCTACTGGCCGTATTCGCCCGCTTCGGGCCCATCGGCGTTTTCCGGGCGGCGTTTCCACCGATCGAGGAGCTCACCTTCGAACGGATCGCCTTCCCCGAGCCCGGCCTAGTTATCGTCCATCTGGTCAACGGTGGCCCGGAGCCGGTTACGGTCGCGCAAGTGATCGTGGACGACGCCTTCTGGGAGCACACGGTCACACCGGACCGCCAGGTCGGCCGTCTCGACGGCGTTGTGGTGGAAATTCCCTATCCATGGGTCGATGGCGATCCGCTGACCATCTCGATCGTAAGCTCAACGGGAGTCACCTTCACGCAGGAAGTGGCCGTCGCCACCCAGTCTCCGCAATTCAACCGGTCCTATGTGGTCACCTTCGCCCTTCTGGGCATCTACGTGGGCGTCATCCCTGTCTTTTTGGGGCTGCTGTGGCTTCCGTTTCTTACGGGCGTGAGTCAGCGCTGGGTGGACTTTTTCCTCAGCTTCACGGTGGGCCTGCTGCTCTTCCTCGGGGTGGATGCGCTGGAGGGGGCCATTTCGTTGACGGGCCAAGTGGCGTCGGCCTTTCAAGGGGTCGGCCTCATCGTGTTGGGAGTGATCGGTACACCGCTTGCCATTCACGCCGTGAGCCGCATAGGCCGAGGTGACTCCCCGATCACTCCTCTGGGCATATCCACCCTGATCGCCGTCGGGATCGGGCTTCACAACCTGGGAGAAGGGCTCGCGATCGGCTCCTCATATGCGATCGGCGAAGTGGCTCTGGGGACGGGCTTGGTCTTCGGGTTTCTGCTCCACAACACGACGGAGGGGCTCGGCATCGTGGCGCCGCTCGCCCGTTCGCGTCCGTCGTTGGGGAGGCTGGTGATTCTTGGGCTCATCGCGGGAGTTCCCACGATCCTCGGCACGTGGATCGGAGGGTTTTCCTACTCACCGACGGCCAGCGTTCTCTTCCTGGCGATCGGCGCCGGAGCCATCGTTCAGGTCATCGTGGTGCTCGGCAGGAGTATGGGTTCCCGAGGACGAGAGGGCTTGAAAGGCCCGCTGAACGCGGTGGGTTTGGTGGCTGGGTTGATCGTCATGTACGCCACAGGGCTGTTCGTAGCAGCTTAGAGGGCCGCACGTGAAGGCTCCCTGAGGTACGGTTCCCGTCCCTCGAACGCCTGTCGAAGGGGTGGGGTTCAACAGGCCCTCAACCGGCGGTTAGATTTTCCATCCCAACGTGGCTCGCCGGATCACCCTGTTCTCCCGAAGACATGACCGATCAGCAGTTCATCTACGTGATGAAGGACCTCCGCAAGATCGTTCCCCCAAAGCGAGAGATCCTGAAAGGCATTTGGCTGTCTTTTTTTCACGGGGCGAAAATCGGAGTTGTGGGTCCGAACGGATCGGGGAAGAGCACCCTTCTGAAGATCATGGCTGGACTGGACGAAGACTTCCTCGGTGAGGCCTGGGCTGCCAAAGGAACGAAGGTCGGGTATCTGCCGCAGGAGCCCGAGCTGGACCCCGAGCTCGACGTCCGCGGCAACGTCGAAGAGGGCGTTCGCGAGACACGGGATCTCCTCGTGGAGTTCGAGGAAATCAGCTTGAAATTCGCCGAGCCGATGACGGATGAGGAAATGGAGGCGCTCATCGAAAAACAAGCCCGACTTCAGGACCGGATCGACGCGTCCGATGCTTGGGACCTGGACCGCCGGGTCGAAATCGCCATGGATGCCCTTCGCGTTCCGCCCCCGGACGCGGACGTAGCTACACTTTCCGGCGGAGAGCTAAGGAGAGTCGCCCTGTGTAAGCTTCTCCTCGAAGACCCCGACCTGCTTCTGCTCGACGAGCCGACCAACCACCTCGACGCCGAATCGGTCGCCTGGCTCGAACGATATTTGAGCGAGTTTTCGGGGACGATCGTGGCGATCACCCATGACCGCTACTTCCTCGATAACGTGGCCGAGTGGATTCTGGAGTTGGATCGCGGCGAGGGGGTCCCCTGGAAGGGCAACTACTCTTCGTGGCTGGAGCAAAAGAGCGAGCGACTGCGTGTCGAGGAGAAGCAGGCGTCGGCGCGCCAGCGCTCGCTCGCTCGCGAGTTGGAGTGGATTCGCATGGCCCCCCGGGCACGCCACGCCAAAGGCAAAGCCCGGATCGACGCCTACGAACAGCTCCTCGCGCAGGATGAGCGGGAACAGCTCCGCACCGCCGAGATCCTCATCCCGAAGGGGCCCCGCCTTGGGAACGACGTCGTCGTGTGTCAGAGAGTCAAGAAAGGGTTCGGCGATCGCCTGCTCATGGATGGTCTTTCGTTCACGCTTCCACCCGGTGCGATCGTCGGAATCATCGGCCCCAACGGTGCGGGGAAGACCACGCTCTTCCAAATGATCATCGGCCGCGAAGAGCCGGACGCCGGCTCCGTCCGCCTGGGACAGACCGTAAAGTTGGCCTACGTCGATCAGTCGAGATCCGCCCTGGATCCCGACAAAACCGTCTTCGAGGAGGTGGCGGAGGGTCGGGAAGTCCTCGAGTTCGGCCGGGCCGAGGTCAATCCGAGGGCCTACCTGTCCTGGTTCAACTTTCGGGGTGCAGAGCAACAAAGGAAGGTGGGCGTCCTCTCCGGTGGGGAGCGGAATCGGCTCCATCTGGCAAAATTGCTGAAGGAGGGGGGCAATCTCATCCTACTCGACGAGCCTACGAATGATCTCGATGTCGACACCCTCCGTGCACTGGAAGAGGCCCTGCTCTCGTTCGCGGGGTCGGTAATGGTCATTTCACACGACCGGTGGTTCCTGGATAGAATCGCAACCCACATCCTGGCCTTCGAGGGAGAGAGCCGGGCTTTTTGGTTTGAAGGGAACTACCAAGAATATGAAGAGGATCGGCGGAAGAGGCTTGGGGCGGAAGCGGAACAGCCCCATCGGCTCAAATACAAGCGCCTGGCGCGTTAGCTTCCGAATCTGAGACCCCTAGGTCAGTCCCGCCCAGAGCCACAGAATCCGCGTGGGTACAACGGGCGCACAAACTGAGTGCGTTGCGGAAATTCACCTCATATCTTTAGGATATCCTCCCCCAGGGATCCCTCCCTGTGGAGGGAACACCCATTAGAGTGATTCGATGAGCGATTCAATGGATCCGACCTCACCTTCCGAGCCTCTGGACTTGGGGATCAGTAAGGTCGGTGAGCGAGATGCCGCTCTGGCAGCCGTGCTTCGCGACCAGACCGAGAAGGCCGAGGTCGAGGTGCACGCCCGAAAGGCACGCGTCCGGCGTCAGGGACTCGGGTTTTGGCATTTCGCCCTCATGATCGCTACGGCCATTTCCGTGTGGATTTGGCTCTGGCCTCCCGGCGTCCTCGTGGTCGCCCTTCCCGGTCCCCCCCCGGTGGAGGAGGAGGAGGCGGCCCTTCGTCTGGTGATGTATTTCCAGGCCCAGAAAATCGAGCAGTACCTGATCGATACCGGGCACGTGCCCCTCGCACTCGATGACGCAGGCCCCGCTTTTCGAGGGATGGAATACATTCGCCTCACGAACAGCGATTACCGCATTCTCGGACGCACCGGGCGGGTGACACTTTCGTACTCCTCAGTCGAACCTCTGGACACGTTCGTGGGCGCCGGTGCGAGCGTACTGAACCCGTGGGTTTTGAATTGAGCGACTCTCCACGCACCGGCACCCGTTGTACGGCCAGGATGGTGCCGCGGGGCTCGACCATCGTGGAAGCGATCACGGTGATGCTACTCTTGAGCATCATTACGCGGATTGGAATTCCACAGGTTCAGGAGATTCTGACCCGAGCCCGGGCCACGGAGGTCAGAGCCACGTTCGGCATAGTCGAGGGAGCCGCAAGTCGCCTTTCTCTTGTGAACATACCGTTTCCCCCCGACGCGGACGCGGGGATCATTCCCTTTGAGCTCCAGCGTCAGCTTCCCCCGGGATTCTCGTTCGACCGCGACCGCTACCAACTGGACTGGGAGAACTGGGTGCTTCCCCAAGGCCTGCCCGGTGACCCCACGGTGCGGGGCTTGATCGGCGTTTCGATCACGACGTCGGATAGAGCCCTCGGTATGGCTCTCATGGACGTGATCCCCGTGAATGCCAAGTTCGCGCTCGGTGAAACCTATACGTTCATTTTTGCGACGCAGAGGGTGCAGCCTCGGCTGAGTGGGGAGGTTCCCTAATCGACCCGCCCCATTATCTTTCTCGTGAACCGCCAGGGGTACCCCGGAATAAGGGTTGAGAGAGTCCCTTGGAACCTGACCCGGCTGACACCGGCGTAGGGAGTGCGGCATGATTTCAAACGCACCACCAGAAAAGCCGCCCGGCCTTACGCCGCGGCGGTTTTTGCATATGGATCCACCTAGGATTTTCCCGTAAAGGAGAACATCGTGTCCCACCAGAACGGTGCCGAGCGTAACGGCGATCGCGGCGTGACCCAAGCTCCGGAGGGTGATTATGGCTCTGCCTTCCCCAATTCGAGGAAGGTCTTTGTGGAGGGTCGCCAGGGGGTGCGCGTGCCGATGAGAGAGATCTCTCTTTCGGGTGGGGAGCCGCCGTTACGCGTGAATGATACGAGCGGACCGCTGGGGGTCGATCCCCACACCGGGCTACCGAAGCTACGGGCTCCGTGGATCGAGGGGCGGGGCGGCGTGATCGAGGGCCACACGACCTATCGGCCCGTCGACCCGGATTCAGCAGTCGCGATCCCCGAAGCACTTCAGAACCGCCCTCTCCGCTCGACTGGCGCCAACGTTACGCAGATGCACTACGCACGCCGAGGGGACATCACCGAGGAGATGGAGTTCGTGGCTATTCGCGAGGGGATGGACGCCGAGTTCGTCCGCGACGAGGTCGCGCGCGGGCGGGCAATCATCCCCGCCAACATCAACCATCCCGAGTCCGAGCCGATGATCATCGGTCGCGCGTTCCGCGTGAAGATCAACGCCAACATCGGCAACTCCGCCGTCGGCTCCTCTATCGAGGAGGAGGTCGAAAAGCTGAGGTGGGCGGCCCTCTGGGGCGCCGACACCGTGATGGACCTCTCCACTGGCAAGAATATCCACGAGACGCGCCAGTGGATTATCCGGAACTCTCCGGTGCCTATCGGAACGGTGCCGATCTATCAGGCGCTCGAAAAGGTGGATGGGGTCCCCGAGGATCTCACCTGGGAGGTTTACCGCGACACGCTTATCGAGCAGTGCGAACAGGGTGTGGATTATTTCACCGTTCACGCCGGCGTCCTCCTGCGTTACGTCCCCATGACGGCGAATCGGATGACGGGCATCGTGTCACGGGGTGGCTCGATCATGGCCAAGTGGTGCCTAGCCCACCACCAGGAGAGCTTCCTCTACACCCACTTCCACGAAATCTGTGAGCTCATGGCCGAATACGATGTGGCCTTCTCACTGGGAGACGGACTGCGGCCCGGTTCCCTCGCGGACGCCAATGACGAGGCTCAATTCGCCGAGCTGTACACGCAGGGGGAACTCACACAGATCGCTTGGGAACACGATGTCCAGGTGATGTGTGAGGGTCCCGGGCATGTGCCGATGCACATGATCAAGGAAAATATGGATAAGCAGCTGGAGTGGTGCTCCGAAGCCCCCTTCTACACGCTTGGGCCGCTGACGACCGACATCGCCCCGGGGTACGACCACATCACGAGTGCCATCGGCGCCGCCCAGATCGGATGGTACGGGACGGCGATGCTCTGCTACGTTACGCCGAAGGAACACCTGGGCCTGCCGAACCGAGACGACGTGAAGGCGGGCGTGATCACCTATCGGATCGCCGCTCACGCGGCCGACCTGGCGAAGGAGCATCCCGGAGCCCAGGAATGGGACGACGCCCTCTCGAAGGCCAGGTTCGACTTCCGCTGGAAGGACCAGTTCAATCTGGCGCTCGATCCGGTAACGGCCCTGGAGTACCACGATGAAACGCTGCCGGCGGAAGGCGCGAAAGTAGCCCACTTCTGCTCGATGTGCGGACCCAAGTTCTGCTCGATGAAGATCACGCAGGACATCCGCGACTACGTCGCCGCAGGGGAGGCGGCCGAAGACGTCATCCGAAGCGGGATGGAAGCGAAGTCGGCCGAATTTCGTGAGAAGGGTGGGGAAATATACGTGGACGTGAGCGGGGACTGAGGTAAGCCGCCTATCCGGGCTCCTCCCAGCGGACCTCGTCGCCGACCGCGATGTTCGCGTCGTTCACAACGCTCCCGTGCGCCCCACCGCGCCAGTGGGGACTGAGGGCGTCCCGCAGGCCCTGGCAGGCCGCCTCCATCTGGCCACAGGGACGGGTTTCGCCACGGATGTGAATCCGTAGGTCCCCCACAGCGAGGATCCGGTCACGCGTTTCCTCCAGTCGTATGCCGGAGACCATGAGGTTGGCGCGGCGCATCACCGGCTCCACGGAGCCGTCGAGCGACCCCTTGAGACGGTCGAAGACCTCTCGTTCGATCACCGTCACGTGACGTTCGCGATCGAAGTCCGCGCCACCCTCGAGTCCCCGACCCTCCACGGCGACTGCCTCATCGACTGGATCCATGCGGCCCCCGCGGGCCCGCTTGAGCCAGATCGCCTCCAACTTCCCCATGGACGTCTCCTCGAGGGTCAGATCTTTTCCGTAGGGCCTGTCGGCAACACCGGTACCCCAAGGGGTACCCTCAGCGCCAGTGGGACTGAAGCTCCGCCAGCACCCCGCTCCCAGGGCACAGCTTCTCGAAAGGCACCTCCACGAGGGGCTCATCCACGGTATTCTCCAACTCGTGCAAGTCCCGACTCATGGGCTCGATGAAGAGTAGACCCGTCGCCACCTCTCCCTGCGCCTGAAGCTTCTTGAGATGGGCATACGCCGCGTCCCTATCGGTCGGGTCGTAGTGCTCATCCACCGAACGAAACCGCACCACGCTCCCGTCGTGCATCGTCACCGCCGTCGAGGCTCCGTGATCCTGCTCAACCTGAATCTCGTGGAGGAGCGGAACGAAATCCGTCTCCACCACCTCGTGCCCGTGCTCACGCGTGTGGGCATAACTCTTGGTGGAGCCCTCGTGGTCGTTGAAGGTCACGCACGGAGAGATGATGTCCACCAGAGCGAAGCCCCGGTGAGTCAACCCCGCCTTGATCAGGGGCACCAACTGTTTCCTGTCTCCGGAAAAGCTTCGAGCGACAAAAGAGGCACCCAAAGTCAGCGCCATCGACGCTGGATCGATGGGGGGCATCTGGTTTTCCTCGCCGCGTTTGGCCTTGGTACCCACGTCGGCCGACGCCGAAAACTGACCCTTGGTCAGTCCGTACACACCATTGTTCTCCAACATGTAAAGCATATTCACGTTGCGACGCATGGCATGGCAGAACTGACCCAGGCCAATGGAGAGCGAATCTCCGTCTCCGGAGACTCCGATGTAGGCCAATTTCCCGTTCGCCGCATTGGCACCCGTAGCGATGGATGGCATGCGGCCATGGAGGGAGTTGAAGCCGTGCGCCTCACTGAGAAAGTAGGTGGGCGTCTTGGACGAGCATCCGATACCACTGAGCTTCGCGACCCGATGAGGCGCAATATTGAGCTCGAAGAACGCCTGAACGATCGCCGCGGTAATGGAATCGTGACCGCACCCGGCACAAAGCGTCGACTGCGTCCCCTCGTAATCCCGCTGGGTCAGCCCGAGCTTGTTGGTTTTGAGGCCCGGATGCCGGACCGACGGCTTTGCTGTTTGTGTCATTGAATCCTCTTGCCCATTTACCCGGCTTCCACGGCAACGAGTCCCAACTGGTTCCGAACACCCTGGACAACCACATCGGCACCGAGGGGGGACCCCCGATAATCAAGCACGGAGGCAAGCTTCTTTTTGGGGACGGCCGTCTCGAGCATCAACAGTCTCTTGAGTTGACCGTCGCGGTTCTGCTCCACAACGATGTTGAGGTCGTGGGAGAGGAGGAACTCCTCGACAGCGGAGGAAAATGGGAAGCCCGTGATCCGTAAGAAATCGAGCGCCATCCCGTCCTCTGCCAGCAACTCGATCGCCTCCAGGACGGCCCCCCGGCAACTACCCACGGTGACCAGCCCGACCGTTGCGTCGTTGGCGAGCCGGACCTCAGGCGGCGGCAAAGCCTCCGCGGCCCCCTCGATCTTCCTCGCGATCCGGTCTACGACGTCTTGATAGAGATCTCCGTCTTCCGTGTAACGACCGAATCGGTCGTGCCCCGAACCCCGCGTGAAGTACGCTCCCTTGGGATCGACACCCGGAAGAGACCGTGCCGGGATCCCATCACCGTCGACGTCGAGGTATCGATAAAAGTGATCCATCTCCTGAAGATCCTCGGCGGATAGGACCTTTCCACGGTCCGGAACGAAGGCATCATCCCACTCGAGCTTCTCGCACACCCAGTCGTTCATGCCGATATCGAGATCGGATACTACGAACACCGGAGTCTGGAAACGCTCGGCCAGATCGAACGCCTTGACGGCGAAGTAGAAACATTCGGTGGGATCGCCCGGGAAAAGCAGGACATGCTTCGTGTCGCCGTGGGAGGCGAACGCGACCGTGAAGAAGTCACCCTGTTGGGTACGGGTGGGCATGCCCGTGGAGGGTCCCGCGCGCTGTACATCAAAGATGACCGCCGGTATTTCGGCGTAATAAGCGAGCCCGAGGAATTCGTTCATCAAGGAGAGCCCGGCTCCGCTCGTGGGCGTAAACGCCCGAGCGCCCATCCAGCCGGCGCCCAGCACCATACCGATCGCGGCGAGTTCGTCCTCCGCTTGGATGATGCAGTACAGGTTCTTTCCGGTCTCCGGATCCTTGCGAAGATCGGCACAGAAGCCCCGGAATGCATCCATGAGGGAGGTAGCAGGCGTGATGGGATACCACGCCCCCACGGTGGCACCGGCGTACACGCAGCCCAGAGCCGCAGCCATGTTCCCGGTCATCAACACGGAGTCTCGATTCGCGTCCATCGCCTCGATGCGGACCCGGAGCAGGCCGTCGAAATGCTCTTTTGCGTAGTCGTAGCCCAGACGGATTGCCACGTTGTTCGAGTCCATCAAATGCTGCTTGGCGCTGAATTTCTCCTCCAGCATCTCTTCAAGCACCTCGAGATCGATGGACAGGAGTGCCGCCACGGCACCCACGTATGCGATGTTCTTCATCAGGATGCGCGCTCGGGCACCTTCGAAGTTCTCCACACACATGTGCGACAGCGGAATACCCAAGAACAACACATCCGCGCGAAAGAGCTCCTCCTCGAGGGGCCAACTCGAGTCGAAGAGGACCGCGTCGCCGGGACGAACCTCGGCAATATCCTGCTCGTACGTCTTGGGGTTCATGGCCACCATCAAGTCGACGTTCGGGCTGCGGGCCAGGTGTCCGTGCTTGTTCACCCGGATTTCATACCAAGTCGGTAGCCCCTGGATGTTGGAGGGGAACACGTTCTTTCCAGAAACCGGGACCCCCATACGAAACATGGCCTGCATGAGCATGCCATTCGCGCTGGCAGAGCCGGTACCGTTGACCGTGGCGATTTTTACGACGAAGTCGTTAGTTCGGTCTCGGGAGTTTTGGTCCACGTCGGTTTTCCGGCGTAAGGGATGAGCAAATCGAACTTCTGCATGTCCCACGCGGCCGTGGGGCAGCGTTCTGCGCACAGGCCACAGTGCACGCACAGGTCCTCGTCCTTGACCATCACGCGAGCGGTTTGCGGAAGGTCTGCTGATACATACAGATCCTGGTCGATGTTTTCAGCGGGGGCGGTGAGGTTGAGCCTGAGTTCGTCCTCTGGCCGATTCTCGGTCATGGTCAGGCAATAGACGGGGCAGACGTCGATACACGCGTCGCACTCGATGCAGAGATTCGCCGTGAAGTCGGTCTGTATATCGCAGTTGAGGCAGCGGGCCACCTCTACCGCTGTCTGCTCCGCGTCGAAGCCCAACTCCACCTCGACCTCGAGAGCCTTGAACCGCTCCACGAGATCGACATGGCTCATCTGTGAGCGCCTCGATTCATCGTAGGCGCTTCCGTAGCTCCAGGAGTGAAGCCCCATTTTCTGCGAAACGAGATTCATTCCGTAAGGCAGTCGGTCTGTGAGCGACTCCTGCTCACAGAAGGCATGAATGGAGATGGCCGCTTGATGGCCGTGCTCCACGGCCCAGATGATGTTCTCCGGGCCCCACGCCGCGTCTCCACCGATAAACACGCCGTCTCGCGTGGTCTGGAAGGTGGTGCGGTCGACGATCGGCATTTCCCATTCGTTGAACTCGATGCCGATGTCACGCTCGATCCATGGGAAGGCGTTGTCCTGCCCGATCGCCAGGATCACGTCGTCGCAGGGGATCACCGTGGAGTCGAGCTTGGTGCTGACAAGCCTGCCACTCTCGTCGGGCGCCCACTCGACGACGTCGAACTCCATGCCCACCAGCCGTCCGTCCTCGATGATGAACCGGCTCGGCGAATGGTTTTCGACGATCTGGACGAGTTCCTCTTCAGCGTCATCGAGCTCCCACGCGGAGGCCTTGAAGTAGGGGCGACTTTTTCGGGCCACGACGCGGACGTCCTTCCCTCCGATCCGTTTCGATGTCCTACAGCAGTCCATCGCGGTATTGCCGACGCCGATGATCAGCACCCGCTCCCCGATGGAATCGGTGTGTTCGAAGTGGACGGACTCCAACCAATCGATTCCGATGTGGATGTTGGCCCCCCCCTCATCCCGCCCCGGGATGCGGAGCTCTTTGCCCTTGGGCGCACCCGTTCCGATAAAGACGGCGTCGAATCCATCCTCGTCCAGAAGTTTTCCAAGGCTGTCGATGGGGTGGCTGTAATGCACCTCCACACCCATATCCAGAATCATGTTGATCTCTTCATCCAGAACGCCGCCCGGGAGACGAAACGACGGAATGTTGGTCCGCATCAGGCCCCCGGGCCGATCCATTCTCTCGAACAACACGCACTCGTAGCCCAAGGGCATCAGGTCGTTGGCCACGGTCAGCGAAGCGGGGCCGGCTCCGATCAGCGCCACGCGCTTTCCGTTTTTTTCCTCGGGTATCTTCGGGAGCAGATCCGTTACATCACCCTTCAGATCCGACGTCACGCGCTTGAGCCTGCATATTGCGACGGGCTCGCCCTCGACACGGACACGGCGGCACACCGGTTCACAGGGGCGGTCACATGTTCTTCCCAGCACACCCGGAAAGACATTCGACTCCCGGTTCAACATGTACGATTCGGTGAAGCGGCCCTGGCCGATCAAGCGAATATACTCCGGGACCGGGGTGTGGGCCGGGCACCCCCACTGACAGTCAACGACCTTGTGGTAGTAGTCGGGGTTGGAGACGTCGGTGGGCTGCATATTCAAAACCGCTCCAGCGGCTGATTCACGGAATTAGCGCGAGCATGATCAGGTTCCTGATCCGTTTGCGCAAGGGTAGGGATTTTTTAGTCAGAAGCCTGACTCAGACTCTTGGACAAGACATCCATCACTCGGTGATGGTGAGCCACGAAAACAAAGTCGTCGCGGGCATAATCCTGCGCTTCACTCGGCGGTTGATAAGGCACGCTTTCGGTCTCTCCGCGGTTGCATGGTCACCCTTCCGGCCCATTCAATCAAGACGTATCACAC